>NZ_JBSGCY010000023.1:0-62652 GCF_053602115.1 Nocardia sp. NPDC004582
GCGGTCGCGAGCTCGACCGGCGGTGCCGAGGGCGCCCGCCTCGATCCGGAATCCACTGGCGCGCAACCGGAGCGCCTCCCGTTGCCCGAGCTGGCCGTGCCGCCCGCGTCCGGACCGGGCGTCCGGTACCGCCCCGCCGTGGCGGCGATCGAAGCGGCCCTGGACCCCGGGACCGATGTGGTCGCCGACGCCGGGAACACCGGCGCGGCCGTCGTGCACCACCTCGGAATCCCTGAGGGCGGACGGTTTCTCATCGCCCTGGGCATGGGCGGCATGGGCTATTCGTTCGGCGCCGGAATCGGTTGCGCGCTGGGCCGGGGCCGTCGCACCGTGGTGATCGCCGGGGACGGCGCGTATTTCATGCACGGCCACGAGGTGCACACCGCGGTGGAATACCAGGCGCCGGTCACGTTCATCGTGTTCAACAACAATGCCCACGCCATGTGCGTGACCCGCGAGCAGGTCTTCTACTCCGGCGCCTACAGCTTCAACAGATTCCGCGCGTCGGAGATCGGCGCGGGCGTGGCCGCCCTGTTCCCTGAGCTCCCGGCCTGGACCGCGCGCACCCTCCCCGAATTCGAGCGGGCCCTGGACAAGACGCGGGCAATACCGGGACCCGCGTTCATCGAACTGCAGTGTGACCCGGATGAGATCCCACCCTTCGCACCGTTCCTGAAGGAGTCTTTCGCATGACCGAGACCGTCACCGACGAGCCGATCGAAGTTCCGGAACTGGACGTGCCGGGCGTGTACCGCATCGAGACCACGGCCCTCAAGGAAGGCATGCCGCTGGTCCTGGACATGACCCGCGCGGTGTACCCGCACGACGAGATCTACGGACAGTACTGCACCGTCACCGAATACGTGGCCGCGCCGCCGGACGAGGTGTACGCCTACCTGGCCGACACCCGCAGCCTGTGCGAATGGACCTACAGCATGCGCGGTTTCGAGCGCACCGCCGACCCCGAGGTGTGGGTGTCCGACGACCGCATCGGCTCGCACACCCGCATCTACACCCGTACCGTCGCCAACCCCGAGGCCCGCACCGTCGACTACCACTGCGCCTGGGATCAGGCCGACCACCTGTGGATGGTCTACCTGATGCGAGTCGTGGACGCCCAGGTGGTGCTGAACAAGCCGGGGTCGGTCGTCACCTGGACCAATTGCCATCACCCGTTCTACGAGGACAACGCGTATCCCGAGACCGCGCCCGAGGGCCGCCCGGTGTGGGTCGGCGACTTCTGGCACCTCTTCGCCGCCGGGCACCTGCTGGAACTGCGCAATCTCAAAGCCATCTGCGAACACCGGCATGCCGCCGGACAGCCGATCAAGCCGGAATGGATGCACTGATCATGAGCGCCGACACCGTGAGCCTGCTCGACGTCGCCGGGTACCTGCCCGAAACCATCGTCCCCGCCGACTATTTCGCGCAGTACGCCGACCCGGACGAGGTCACCTCGAACCTCATGTTCAAGGCCCCCAAGTTCCGCCGCCATATCGCGCCCGGCGAGACCCCGGCCGATATGGCCGAACGCGCGGTCGCCCCGATCCTGGGCCGGCACGGCCGGGACGTGTTGCGCGGCATCGACATTCTGATCGTGCACACCCAGCTGCCCGATATCGGCATCGTCGGCAGCGGCGGCGACGTGGCCGCCCGGCTCGGCATCGCGCCGGAGTGGCTGATCGACCTGCACAACGGCGGCTGCGCGGCGTTCGTGTACGGCATGAAACTGGCCCGTCAGATCCTGCTGTCCTCCGACGCCCGCTCGGCGCTGGTGGTCACCATCCAGAACGTGGCCGGCCAGGTCTTCACCCAGGAACAGGTGCGCGGCAAGGCGCAGGCCGCCATTCCGGGCGACGGCGCGGGCGCGGGACTGCTGGTGAAATCCGGGGATTCGCCGATCCTCGACATCGAGACCCGCCACCTGCCCGAATTCGCCGGGCAGATGACCGTGATCGCCGACCCGCCGCGCCGCTACTGGGAGGCCGGCAGCGGCGAGATGCACGTCGGCTTCACCGAATCCAAGATCGCCAAGGTGCTGCAGCGCGGCAATCGGCTGGTCCCCGAGGTCGCGGCGGCGGTCTGCGGCCGGATCGGCGTGCCCACCCAGGACCTGGACCTGCTGGTCACCAACCAGCCCAACCGAGCCTTCCTGCGCAATTGGCGAGACGCCCTGCAACTGCCGCCGGAACGGCATCCCGACACCTTCGACGAGTGCGGAAACCTGTTCGGCGCGGGCATTCCCGTCACCTTCGATCGCGCGGTCGACGAGGGCCGGGTGCCGGCCGGATCGCTGGTCATGTTCGCGGGCTTCGCGCACGCGGGCGATTTCGCGGGGGCCGCGGCCCTCCGCTGGGGCGGACGCTGAAGGGCGGCACCGTGAGCCATCTGGTGACGGCCGGACATCGGCTGCAGCTCAACGAGATTCCCTACGGCCCGCCGCCCTCGGTGCAGGAGGCACTCAGCGCGGCGCTGGCCTCGGCCAACCGGTATCCGGAATTCCTGCCCCGCCGCCTGCCCGGGCTGATCGCCGAACGGCTCGGGTGCACGCCCGATCGGATCGTGGTGGGCGCCGGCGCGACCGGCGTGATCATGCACATCGTCCAGGCGTTCGGCGCGGGCGGGGCGGAGGTGGTGATGGCGACGCCCACCTTCGACGGATTCCCCATCCTGACCAGCATGGCCGGCGGACGGCCGGTCACCGTGCCGCTCGATGATTCCGGGCGCCAGGATCTGGCGGCGCTGGCCGCGGCGGTCACCGAACGGACCCGCCTGCTGGTGGTGTGCAGCCCGCACAACCCCACCGGAACCCTGGTCCCGGCACCGGAATTCGAGGCGCTGCTGAAGGAGGTCCCGGACACGGTGACCGTGGTGCTCGACGAGGCGTACGTGGACTTCGTGTCGAGTGCCGATCGCATCGATGTGTTCGCGCTGCTGGAACGGCATCCGAACCTGCTCGTCCTGCGCACCTTCTCCAAGGCGTACGGCCTGGCCGCGCTGCGGGTCGGCTACGCGCTCGGGACCCCGGGGCTGATCGCGCGAATCGCCCGCTGGCAGTTGCCCTTCGGCATGACCGCGCTGGCCGAGGTGGCGGTGCGGGCCTGCTACGAAGCCGAGGCCGAGATCGAGGCGCGGGTCGCGACCCTGGCCGCGCACCGCGACCGGCTCAGCACCGGACTGCGCGCCCTGGGCCTGTCGGTGCCCGACAGCTACGCCAATTTCTCGTACCTGACCCTGCCCGGCCCGGAGGCCGATCGGGTCGCGACGGCGCTGGCGGGCGCGGACATCCACGTCAAGTCCTATCCCACGGGTATCCGCATCACGGTCGGCGATCGGGCGGCCACGGACGCGGTGCTCGCCACGGTGCGCAGTACAGTGCAGTAATGCAAGAACATCCGCCTTCCGCACCCGCTGGGGCCGAAGCGGACGAGGAGATCGACTACGCGCTGCTCTCGCTCAATGCCCAGCTGTGCTTCGCGCTGTACTCCACGTCGCGATCCATGACCGCCGCCTACCGGCCGTTCCTGGACGATATGAACCTGACCTACCCGCAATACCTGGTGCTGCTGGCGCTGTGGGAGCGGCCCGGCATCGCCATGAAGGACCTGGGCGAACAGGTGCACCTCGACTACGGCACCCTCTCCCCGCTGGTCCAGCGGCTACAGACGCGCGGTCTGGTGGAGAGCGTGCGCAGCGCCACCGACGGCCGGGCCGTGGTCCTGCACGCCACCGAGGCCAGCCGCGAACTCCAGCGGGGCGCGCAACAGATGATCCGCACCGTGCTGGATCTGGTGGGAGTTCCGGTGGAGGACATCGAGGTGCTGCGCGATCAGGTCAAGGCCCTCGGCGCCCGGCTGGACGCCGCGGCGGCCGCCGCCCGCGCTCGCTGACCGTCGGCGTCGATCAGGCGAATTTGGCCAGGGCGTCCGCCACGATGGCGTCCAGGCGGGCGTGGTGCGCGCCCTTCCAATAGGTCTGGCCGCAGTCGACGCATTCGGCGAAGGTGTCGTAGCTCTGGCCGGTGTTGTCGGGCAGGCGGTCGCGGACCGTGGCCGGATCGGCGGGGCGCAGCGCGCCGTTGCAGGAGGTGCAGCGGGTCCAGGGGGCCAGGCGCGGGGCGAAACGGGACAGGATGTCGTCCAGCTGCTCGGCCGGGTGATGGCTGTAAACATAGGCGCCGGAATAGATTTCGCGGCGGCGCAGCAGGCCGCGATCGCGGGAGAGCAGGACCCGTCGCTCGGCGGCGGAGCGGGAGGCCAGGGCGGCGTCGCCGATATCCGGATTCTCGTAGGCCGCATCGATTCCCAGCAGGCGCAGCCGGCGCGCCAGGGTGCCCAGGTGGATGTCGAGCAGGAAGCGCAGGGGCTCGGCGCACACCTGCGGGCGGGCCACGGCCGACACCGCGATCTTCTCGCCGCCGTGCGGAATGTGGCCGGTGGCAACGGATTCGCCGTCCACCAGGACCGTGCCCACCTCGGTGAGCGGCACACCCAGCGACTCCACCACATGCCCCAGCGTCGAGGTGCCGTCCACCCGGACCGGCGTGCGGTCGCGCTGACCGACGAACACGCGCAGCTCCGGCGCGAACTCGACGGTGATCTCCCCTGCGTTCACCAGCCCAGGATCCCAGAAATCGGGTACCCGCGAGCAACTCGTTTTCCGGCGCCGGCGGGCAGGGCGGCCGCGGCCGAATGTGAAGTGGAGGCGAATTTCACCGGTGTAGTGGCCTGAAGCACAGGGGAATGGCGTGAGAACAGTCCGTTAACCAATTGTTTGCGCTCAGGCTGGTTGCGGATCTGTCCGGTAGATGATTTTCTTGGGTTCGCAGGTCTCATCTACCCATCGGGTGAAATCCTCGGCAGCGTCGCCAATCACAATTCGGACCTGCCCTCACCAAGTCGCCGCTCTCGGCGCGCTTGTCCTGATGAAGGTGAAAGGAAATCGGGCCATGTCTGCATTCGGATCTGCTCGTGCGGCCGCAGCCCTGCCGGCGGGAATCACCGCGCCCCTGCCTCGGGCATTGGGCTCGGGCAGCGCCGCCGCGGGCGCCGGGTCCGCCGGGAAATAGTGCTCGCCGACACAGTGGGCGGGGGATTTCGATGTGCGGCACAGTCGGCCGGCATATCACCATTCAATAGCTTCCAATTCGCCGGATAGCTCATAAACGGTCTCTATCGCGCTGGTTCGCGCACCGTGAATTCTTTACGGAAAGCGAACGGCCGCAGCGATACCGGCGAAGTCTCGATGAGGGAGACGGTCATGGATTACACCCACCTATCCGAATTCGCGGTGCGCTCGGGCGCACTCACCCTGTGGCGGGCCGAACTGGCCCCGGGAGCGGCGTGGACCACCGACGCCCGGCCCCTGACCAGCGTGCACGTCCGCCACTGCCGGGAGACGGACGCCGCCGACCCGCGACCGGGCCGGGGTCGCTGGATCGGAACCATCTTCGAAATGGACGCGCCGTTCCACCCCGCGCGCTGGCGCGAGACCGCGCGCCGCTGGCACGCCCGCCACGAGGGCCTGCGCACCACCCTGACCCGCCACGACATCCCCGAACCCGAGCGGCTGGTCTGCGCGGCCGCCGACGTCGACGTCACCGCCGAGCCGATCCCCGGTGTCACCGGCTCCCGCGCGATCAACGAATACCTCACCGCCACACTGGAATCGACACTCTCGCCACTCCAGTGGCCGCACTGCCTGCTCGCCACCGTGGAGCACGCCGACACCGGCGACTTCACCGTCCTGGTGGCCGCCGACCATTCCGTCCTGGACGCCTACTCGCAGGCCATCGTCATCCTCGAACTCCGCGCCCTGTACGCCGAGGTCACCCGCGGCGAGCCGCCCCGCGAATCGCCGACCTTCGGCAGCGCCGCGGACTTCGCCCAATGGGAACGCGACACGGCCGCCGCCCTCACCCCCGACTGCGACGCGGTCCGCTACTGGCGTGGCTTCCTCGACGGCTCCGGCGGCATGCTGCCCCGCTTCGAACCCGCAATCACGCCTCGGCGGAGGGCTGTAGCGCCCACCGGGGCCGGCGAATTCTCGCCGCCACCACAGACGTCGCTGTCGCGAAAGCTGTTGTCGCTCAGCGAACTCGAGCAGGTGGAGCGCGCGGTGATCGAGCGCGGTCACCGGCTCTCGGTGGCGGTGTTCACGGCCCTCGCCATCGCCTACCGCCGCGCCTTCGGCCACATCTCCCTGCGGGCGATCATGCCCATCGCCACCCGCCCCGACCTGCGCTGGCTCGAATCCATGGGCTGGTTCGTGAATGTCGTCCCCGTCGAGCTCACCCTGGCCCCCGATCTGGATCTGGACAGCGCCCTGGAGTCCACCCGCACCGTCCTGCGCCGCTCCCGCACCGCCAACGACGCCACCTGGACCCGCGTCCTGGAACTCCTGAACTGCACCGACCACCCCCGCTTCGGCATCTCCTTCCTCGACATCCGAGCCCTCCCCGACCACGAACTCGTCGAATCCCTGCGCGGCCACACCCTCCGCGCCGAGTCCTACTCGCCCGACGAGGTCTTCTTCTGGATCGTCCGAGCCACCGACGGCCTCCGCCTCTCCACCCGCTTCCCCGCCACCTTCCCGGAGTCCGAAATGGACCGCTTCCTCACTGAATTCACCCGCGCCATGCGCGAATTCACCGGAGCCGGCGACGGCGGCAGCCGAGCCACCGCCTCTCGAAAGCCTTTCGCGCTGCCGTCGGCCGCACCGGCTCACACCGCTACCGCCGAACCCGCCCCGGCGCGGATTCCAGCCGCCGCTCGGGTGTGACCACCATGTGCGCGCTATTGGAGATTTCACGCGACCGTCGCGCTGCCGCGTGGGGCCGACCGGAGGCAGTCGCCCGTCGGGTATCCGCGGCGCACTTCAGCGACGTCGGGATCGGGGGTGCGCGATGAAGGTGCTGCTCGCATTCGCCGGTAGCCGGGGTGACGCCCAGCCGGGCGTGCTGCTCGGCCGGGAACTCGCGGGGCGTGGCCACGCCGTCACGCTCGCCGTCTCGCCGAACCTGGTCGGGTTCGCCGCTCGATACGGTGTTTCGGCGGTGCCGTTCGGTCTCGACAGCGATGAGATGTTGCGCGCGCAACGTGATGATCGGCGATTTCGGCACCCGAATCCCGTACAGCGGGTGCGGGCGGTGTTGGACCTGCAACGCCGCGGATTCGCCGAGGCGGCGGGAGATCTGCTCGGCCTGGCCGGCGACTCCGACGCGCTGGTCACCGGCATGGCTTGTGAGGAGGTCGCGGCGGAAGTCGCACGGCACCAAGGGATTCCGCTCGCCGCGGTGCATTTCTTCCCGATCGAGCCGAATCGGGCGGTTCCGGTGGTTCCGGCGGCGTGGGGGCGACACCTTCCGGGCACGTTGAACCGGCTGGGCTGGCAGGCGTTGACCGTGGCGCGCGCGTGGGCCCTCGAGCCCGAGCGCGCAGCCTTCCGGCACGGCGCCGTCCGCGGCACGGCCTCGCACACCTCCTCCGTGCCCGCCGGCCACGAGGCTCGCGTCCGGCCGGTCGACGGGGCACCCGGATCGGGGTGGGGCGGGCGGATACCGCCCCTGGTCGATCGCGCGGGGTGGCGGACCCTGCCCAGGGCTCGAGCTCGAGCGATGGCTCCCAGCCCCGGAGCCTTCCCCGAGTCGGCACTCGCGGCGGGTCGGCGTGCTCCGGGTGAGCCACTGGGCGGCAACCTGATAGAGGGTGCGGCGACCGCCGGGATTGGCCTCGACGCTCCGGCATACACGGCGATTCAGGCTTACGACGCCGCGCTGTTTCCCGGGCTCGCGGACGAACTGCGGGAGATGCCGTTCACCGGGTTCCCGGTACCCGCCGACGACAGCCGCTCGATCTCCCAGGACAGTGCGGGGCGGCGTCCTCCGGAGTGGCCTGAGCCGGGAACCAGCGCGGTCGAGGAACGAGGTCCCGGACTCGGCGCGGAGTTGTTCGAGTGGCTGATCGCGGGTCCGGCTCCGGTGTACGCGGGTTTCGGGTCGATGCCGGTGGCTGAGCCGGTCGCGGTCGAGTCGCTGGTCCGAGAGGTGGGGCGGCGGCTCGGGCGGCGAATATTGCTGGTGGGCCCCATGTTCCGTCGCCGGATCGGGGACGAGCTGGCGGTGGTGGATCAGGTCGACCACCGAGCGGTGCTGCCATTGTGCGATGCCGCCGTCCACCACGGCGGGGCCGGGACCACCGCTGCCGTCTTGCACGCGGGGGTGCCGTCGGTGATCTGTTCGGTACAGGCGGATCAGTCCTACTGGGGCAGGCAGGTGCAGGCGCTCGGGCTGGGGGCGACCGCGCCGTTCGCGGGGATCACCGCGAATCGGCTGGAGCGGTTGCTGATTCGTGCGACCCAGCCGGAGGTGCGTCTGCGGGCGGCCGCCTACGGGGCGCGATTCCGCGACGACGGGGTCGCGCGCGCGGCGGATGTTGTCGAAGGCCTGCTGCCGCGGGCGACCACGCGATCGCCGGGCACGGAAGGGCTCTCGATCGCCACCGGTGGATATTCGGCCTCGACCATGATCGGAGGTGCGCGATGAGTGAGATCGCCATCGAAACACGCGGGCTCGGAAAGAGTTTCGGATCCATGACGGCCGTCGACGCGGTCGATCTGGACGTCACGGCCGGGACGGTGTTCGCGCTGCTCGGCCCCAATGGTGCGGGGAAGACGACCACCGTGCGGATGCTGGCCACGCTGGCGCGCCCGTCCCGTGGCACGGCGACGGTTTTCGGGTACGACGTGGTCGGGCAGGCCACGGCGGTACGGTCGATGATCGGGCTCACCGGCCAGTACGCGGCCGTGGACGAGAACCTGACCGCGTGGGAGAACCTGCGCCTGTTCGGGCGGCTGCTCGGACTCGGCCGACGCGGCGCGCAGGATCGGGCGGCGGAACTCCTGGACGAGTTCGAGCTGACCGCCGCCGCCAACCGGCGGGTGGGGTCGTTCTCCGGCGGCATGCGACGGCGGCTGGATCTGGCGGCGACGCTGATCACGGTGCCGCCCTTGATCTTTCTGGATGAGCCCACCACCGGCCTGGACCCGCACACCCGCGAGCGCATGTGGTCGGTGGTGCGCGGCTTGGTCGGGCGTGGCGCGACCATCCTGCTCACCACGCAATACCTCGAGGAGGCGGACGCCCTCGCGGACCGGATCGCGGTCATCGACCACGGCACCGTGGTCGCCGAGGGCACGGCGGGGGAGCTCAAGTCCTCCATCGGCGAGGAGATGCTGCGCATCGATCTGGCCGATCCGGCACAGCGCCCACTGGCCGACGCCGTCGTCGAAAGAACCACCGGCGCGACGCCTCTGCACGGCGACAATCCCGCCACGGTCGCCGTTCCGCTCTCCGATATCGGCATCGCCGCCGATATCGTCGCCGCCTGCCGCGACAGCGGAATCCGGCTGCGCGGCTTCGGGATCGAACGCCCCGACCTGAATTCGGTGTTCCTGGCGCTCACCCGGCGCCCGGCCCGCTCCACGCTTCCGGCCGAAAGGCGGACCGCATGACCGTCCTGTCCGACACCCCGGTGCTGGTCCACCCGGCCGCCCGCATCCCGCGACAGCCGCGCCTCACCAGGGTCGGGCCGCGCGCGGGGCTCGCGCAGTCGCTGTTCATGGCCCAGCGCGGCCTGCTGACCTTCCGGCACAGTCCACAGCTGCTCTACGACGCCGTGCTGCTGCCCATCGTGGGACCGCTATTGTTCGGCAGCGTCTTCGGCAAGGCGATCGCGGGCAGCCTGGACGCGTATCTGCCGACGCTGATCCCCGGTGTGCTGGTGCAGATCGTGCTCACCTCCTCGGTCGCGATGGGCGTCCAGCTCTCCGAGGACATCCGCTCGGGTGTCTTCGACCGCTTCGTCTCCATGCCGATCGCCCGCTTCGCACCGGTGGCCGGTGGCCTGCTGGCGGGCGCGACCCGCTATGTGATCGCCGCGCTCATGGTGCTGCTGGTCGGCTTCGGCATGGGCTACCGGCCAGACCACCCGCTGGGTCTGGTGGCGGGCGCGGCCCTGGTGGTGTTCGCCACCACCGCCATGAGCTGGCTGTTCGCCTTCATCGGCGTGACCGTGGCCAAACCCGCCGCCGTGCAGGGCATGTCGATGCTGGTGCTCACCTTCGCCAGTTTCGCCTCCAACGCTCTGGTCCCGGAGGCGGCCATGCCCGCCTGGCTGCGCCAGGTCTCGGACTACAACCCCGTCTCGCATCTGGTGGCGGCGGTGCGCACCCTGGCCGAGTCCGGTTCGGCCGGCTCCGACTTCGCCTGGTCGGTGGGTTCCGCGCTCGTCGTCGCGATCGTGTTCGCGCCCTTGACCGTTCGCACCCTGCGCGCCCACTGATCCGGAGGCCGTCATGCCCGCAGTCCTGAACCGGCTCACCGCCGACGACGACCTGTTCCTGAAACTGCACGACCTGTACGGCACCGCGCTGGTCAACCAGCTGGCCTGGCGGTTCGACGAACCACTGGATCCCGTGGTGCTGGAACGCCTGCACGCGCACCTCGCCCACGGCTTCCTGGCGCGCCGGGTGCTGACCACGTCGGTGCCGTTCGCCCGGCCGTGGTGGGTGTCGGCCGCCGCCGCCGAACCACTGGTCGTGCGACCGGAGCCGGTGCCCGAAACCGGCGTCCTGGATTGGCTTTTCGAACAGAGCGAGGTGGAGTTCGACCCGGTCACCGGGCGGGTATGGAGGCTGTCGGCCGCGCCCACGGCCTCCGGCGGCACCCTGCTGTCCCTGGTCACCTCGCACGTGGGCGCGGACGGCGGCGCGGTGCTCTACGCGGTGGGCGACGCCCTGCGCCGCCTGGACGCCGGTGACCCGCCGGATATCGCGACGAGTTCGGGCCGCCTGGTGGGCTCGACCCCGACCGGCGGGCTGTTCCGCGCGCATCTCACCGATGCCGTCGGCCAGCTGCGCGCCGCCGCCCGGGGTATCCGCGCGGCGGTCGAGGCCCGCGAAGTTCACGAGCCCGGCCGCAACCCGCGGCCCGCCGAACCGCGGCTGCCGCTCCCGGAACGTCATTCGGCCGCCGACCTGGTCGTGGAAGTCGATGCGGCCGAATGGAACTCCGTCGCCGCCGCCCACGACGGCACCGACAACGGACTCATGGTCGGCGTCGCCGTCGGCGTTCTCGGCCGCAGCGGCCGCGTCGAGGACGGCGCCGAGGTCCGGGTCGACATTCCGCGTTCCTTGCGCGGTGTCGACGATCCCCGCGGCAACGCCACCACGGGCCTGCCCATCGCCGTGCCCTACCGCAAGGGTGGGCGCACCGACCTGCGTCAGGTGCGGACCGCCATCAAGCGGGCGGCCCGCGCCTACTCCGATCCCGCCACCACCCCGGCGCTGCAACACCTGCAACCGGTCCAGATGATGCTGCCGACGTTCGTGCTGGGCTTCTTCTCCCGCACCGCCAAGGCTCCGGAATGCCTGTGCACGAATCTCGGCGAGACCGGTCGGGGCGTGGCGACCATCGCCGGGGCGCGCGCTCGCGCGGTGCTCATGCGCCCGGTGGTCTGCACCGCCGACACCGACCTGTTCCGCCGCGTGGAGGTCGGCCTGAACCTGTCCTGGTCCAGTGACGGCGACACCGTGACCCTCGCGATCACGGGTGCGGATCCGGATCGCTTCCCGACCCGGGAAGCCCTTCGTGCCCTGGTCGGAGACGAATTCGAGGCCTGGGGACTGCGTCCTCGGTTCTGGAGCTGAACCCTACTGGTCGGTACCTGTTGACGCGGCGCCAATGTACGCGTAACCATGGATTACAGATACTTAGGTCCATTTCCGAAAGAGGCTCTGACAATGACGTCAGCACATGCGACGGACGACCCCGCGGTCGCGCTTGCCCGGCAGTACGCCGACAAGCTCATGCTGCTCTCGCAGGGGTCCGTCGACAAGAATTTCGATCCGTTCACCGATATCGATTGGGACCACCCCGATTTCGAGGTCAAGGCCGACGACAAGCGCTGGATTCTGCCCGTCTCCGGTGACATGTTCGCCCGCCATCCCTGGTATCAGGCCCAGTCCGAGGCGCGCAAGATCGCGATCGGGCTGTGGCGGCAGGCCAATATCGCCAAGGTCGGCCTGCAGTTCGAGACCCTGCTCATCGGCGGCATGGTGCAGCACACCTTCAAGCTGCCCAATGGCTCCCCGGAGTTCCGGTACTGCACCCACGAGGTCATCGAGGAGTGCAACCACACCCTGATGTTCCAGGAGATGGTGAACCGCATCGGGATCGACGTGCCCGGCATGAGCACGATCCTCAAGCAGCTCACCTACCTGGTGCCGCCGCTGGCCTCGGTCTTCCCGAATCTGTTCTTCATGGCCGTGCTCTCGGGCGAGGAGCCGATCGACCACATCCAGAAGGCGATCCTGCGCGCCGGCGAGGACATTCACCCGATCATGCGCGGCGTCATGGCGATTCACATCGCCGAGGAGGCCCGCCACATCTCCTTCGCCCATGAGTTCCTGGAACACCATGTGCCGCAGGCGAACCCGTTCGACAAGTTCGTGCTGTCACTGGCCTTCCCGATCGTCATGTGGATCGGCGGCCGGGCGATCCTGGTGCCGCCGCGCGCCTTCTTCCGCGAGTTCGACATCCCGCGCGAGGTCCGCAAGGAGGTGTTCTTCGGCTCCGAGGACTCGAAGGAGGCGTTCGCGGGCTTCTTCGGTGACGTGCGGTCGCTGGCCAAGAAGATCGGGCTGATGAACCCGGTGTCCCAGCGGGTCTGGAACATCCTCGGTATCGGCGGCCCGACTACCCGGTATCGGTCGGAGCCGGACCGGCCTGGCCAGGTCCGCGCCGCCTGACGCAGCCGGTGGTAGACGTTACCGCAAATAACATGTAATACTCGGTACGCCCGGACGCCGGTGTCCGGGCGCGACGAGAAGCGAGTTCCCCAATGACGCGGCATGTCGACGTACTGATCATCGGCGCGGGCCTGTCCGGTATCGGCATGGCCTGCCACCTGACCAGGGAGAAGACCGGGCGCAGCTACCTGATCCTGGAGCGCCGGACCGCCATCGGCGGCACCTGGGACCTGTTCAAGTACCCCGGTATCCGATCCGACTCGGACATGTACACCTTCGGTTTCGGCTTCCGGCCCTGGCACGGCACCAAGGTGCTCGCCGACGGACCCCACATCCGCCAGTACATCGAGGACACGGCCGCCGAGTACGGCGTCACCGACCACATCCGCTTCGGCCGCAAGGTCACCCGGACCGCCTGGTCCAGCGAGCAGGGCGGGTGGACCGTCGAGGTGCTCGACGAGCGCACCGGCCAGACCGAGACCTACACCAGCGACTTCCTGGTGGGTTGCACCGGCTACTACGACTACGACAACGGCTACCAGCCCGAGTTCCCCGGCGCGGAGAACTTCGGCGGGCAGATCGTGCACCCGCAGCACTGGCCCGAGAACCTCGACTACCGGGGCAAGAAGGTCGTCGTGATCGGCAGTGGCGCGACCGCCATCACCCTGATCCCGGCCATGAGCAAGGACGCCGCGCACGTCACCATGCTGCAGCGTTCGCCCACCTACATCGCCGCGCTGCCCGCCGACGACCCGGTCGCGGTCGGCTTCAAGTTCGCCAAGGTGCCCGCCGCCATCGCCTACAAGGCGGGCCGGGCGCGCAATATCGCGCTGCAGCGGGCCAGCTACCAGCTCTCGCGTACCAACCCGAAGCTGTCGGCCAAGCTCATGCTGGCCGCGGTGCGCGCGCAGGTCGGGCCGAACATCGACATGAAGCACTTCACCCCCAGCTACAACCCGTGGGATCAGCGCCTGTGCGTGGTGCCCAACGGCGATCTGTTCAAGGTGCTGCGCAAGGGTGAGGCGTCGATCGTCACCGACACCATCGAGACCTTCACCGAGACGGGCATCCGGCTGTCCTCGGGCGCGGAGCTCGAGGCCGACATCGTGGTCAGCGCGACGGGTCTGAAGGTGCAGATGCTCGGCGGCGCGGAGCTCGAGGTGGACGGCGAGACGCTCGCCACCCGGGATCTGGTGGCCTACAAGGGCGCCCTGCTGGGCACTGTGCCGAACATGATGATCGTGCTCGGCTACACCAACGCCTCGTGGACGCTGAAGGCCGATCTGGCCGCGGAGTACTTCTGCCGCCTGCTGAACCACATGCGCGACAACGGTTTCAGCGAAGTGGTCGCGGTGCCCGAGGAGGGTGACCGGTCCGAGGCGTCGCTCATGGGCGGCGCGCTGACCTCCGGCTACATCCAGCGCGGCGACGGCGTCATGCCGCGCCAGGGCACCCGGGGGCCGTGGCTGGTGATCAACAACTACTTCCGCGACCGCGCCATGCTGCGCAAGGCTCCGCTGGAGGACGGTGTACTGCGGTTCCGCCGCGGCGCCCGCAAGGCTGCTCCGGTCGCGGCCGAAACCCGTTCGGCCTGATCGGATTCCGGATCTCGAACCCGGCCGTGCAGGGTGCGGCCGGGTTCGTCCTGTCCGGGGACCGCCGGACTCGGGGTGGGCGCTAGACCGGCTGGAAGCCGCTGCCCACGCCCTTGCCCGCGTCGACCGCGGCGCGCACGGTGTCGAAGGCGACGGCGATGACGGGGGAGTGCATCGGATTGTTGGCGTCGGTGCAGCTGAACCGGAGATTGCGGGTGTCGCTGATCAGCGGCGCGGAGACCATGCCGACCAGCTTGTCGCCGACGGTGACGGGCCCGCCCGAATCGCCGTAGCTCGAGCAGGCCTGCTCCAGCAGTCCGACCGGGCTCGATGTCCACACCACGCCGCAGGCGTGCCCGCTGGTCCGGCCGTTCTGGCACACCACGCTCCAGGCGGGCGGCGTCGGCGCGACCCCGGCGATGGTGGTGTCGCCGACCGAGCGCAGCGGGGTGACGAGAGCCGGATCGAATTCGATGACCGCGTAGTCGAGCTGCGCGTCCGCGGCGCGAACCACCCCGACCACCCCGGCGTCGGGGAACTGCTCCCCGTGCACCGGCGTCCCGGCCTCGGCGCAGTGCCCGGCGGTGAAGCCGACCAGCCGCCCGGCGGCGTCGTAACCGATGGTGGTCAGGCTGCACTTGGCGGTGTGGCCGCCCTGGCCCAGCACCAGGCCGGAGCCGCCGCCCAGCGCGGCCTGCTGGTCACCCGGTGCGGCCTGCGCGGCCGGGACGGTCGGCAGCCCGCAGGCCACGGCCACCGCGGCCGGTGCGATCCAGCGCTTCACCTGCATTGACCGACCACCTATCCACGATTCGACTCGACGCGTATTGCTCCACGGTAGCCCGCGGGTTCAGCGCAGCCAGATCGGACGTTGTGCGGCGAAGGGATCGGACTGGACGTGTGGCGCATCCGACCAGATCATGGTCTCGCGCCGGTCGAGAGTGTAGCGGGGCCAGGCGGCGCCCGGGTCGGCGTTGCTGATGAACGCGACCCACGCCTGGTGAATGGCGTCGGCCAGCGCCTGCGGCGGACGCTCGCCGGTCACCGCGGTCACCCCCGGGGCCCGCAGCAGGTCGAAGGCGAACGGGACGTCGAGGCAGTGGAACGACATGCCCTGGAACTTGGACGCGTTCGAGGTCCAGGTGAATTCGTAGAGCCAGGTGGGCTGCCCGTGACTCGCTCGCATCTCGGCCACCCGGTAGGACGGCATCCGGATCACGGCATCGCTCTGGGCCTGTCCCGCAAGCTGATCCGCCGACAAACCCGGGTAGGCCAGGTGCCAATCGCCGGCCCGGGAGGCGTCGAAGCCGAACGCGCCCAGGGCGGCGGGCAGCGTGGTATCGGTGACCGGCGGCCGTTCCCCGGCCAGCGGCGCGGCGTTGAATTCGTGCGCGGTGAAGCCGAGCATGAGTGGAACATCCTGGTCCGCACCGGATTTCAGTACCTCGGCGCTGGTGGCCGGGATGAGCGTGCCGTCGGCCCAGGGGGCCAGGCCGAGCAGGGTGGCGGCGGTGCTGTCGGGTCCGGGCGCGCGCAGTTTGTCCTCGAGATCCTGCAATCCCGACCGGCTCAGGTCCCGCAGCGCCGCGGCGGTGGCGGGCACGCCGGTGCGCTTGGTGAACAGCGCCGACATGGTCAGCGCGGTGGCGCGATCATTGGGCTGGGTGACCGCGCCGGACTCCGAAATGCCCGCGCGGAACAGCCCTTTCGCGGCCGGGGTGTTCAGCAGCGCCCACACCGCGCCGCCGCCCGCCGACTGGCCGGCGATCGTCACCTTCGCCGGATCCCCGCCGAACGCGGCGATATTGTCGCGTACCCAGGTCAGCGCCGCGATCCAATCCAGCACGCCGCGATTGTCCGGGGTGTCGTCGAGGTGCAGGAACCCCTCGATGCCCAGGCGGTACCCGGCCGACACCAGCACCACGCCGTCGCGATTGAACGCCGCGCCGTCGTACCACGGGCTGGCCGGGCTGCCGGCCACGAATCCGCCGCCGTGAATCCACACCAGCACAGGCAGTTTCGCGTCCGGGTCCGGCTTCGGGGTGAACACATTGACGGTCAGGATGTCGTCCCCGGCGATCGACGGCTCCGGAATCGCGGTCACCTCGGACAACTGCTCGACCTGAGCGGTCGGACCATACGCGGTGCAGTCCCGGGTCCCGGTCCACGCGGCCGCCGGCACGGGCGCGGCGAAGCGCAGCGCACCCACCGGCGGCTGGGCGAACGGAATGCCGAGGAAGGCGGTGCCGGTCTCCCGTCGTACCCCGCGCACCGCCCCCGCCGCGGTGGTCACGACCACCGTCTCCTTCGGCTTCTCGGACTCCGACGATCCGCGGGTACACGCCGTGAGGGCCAGCGCTCCCGCCCCGAGCAGCAGTGTTCGTCGTCCGATCCGTTCCACGCCCATACCAACCTCTGATCCAGAATTGATGTCAACACTTGACATACTTACTCGCCGCGGCCGACGCGCCTCGGCCCCCACCCTCGGCCGCGCACCGCTGAGACACCCGGGCGCGGGGCGTGTCGCCCGAGATTCGCGGGATATCGAGGGAGGTGGATGGTTCTATGGCTGGATGGACCTGCGCCAGGATCTGAGTGGCACTGTCGACGGCCTGATGCCCGAATTGAAGGCGCTGCTCGGGCAGCTGGTCGCCATTCCTTCGATCGCGTTCCCGGACTATCCGAAGGAGAATGTCCAGCGGGCGCACGATCTGGTCGCCGAGGAGTTGCGGAAATCCGGGGTGGAGGAGATTCGGGTGCTGGATCTGCCCGATACCTCCCCGGTGGTCTACGGGCGGATTCCGGCTCCGGAGGGAGCGCCGACCGTGCTGTTGTACGGGCATTACGACGTGCAGCCCTCGGGGGACGAGAGTCTCTGGCACACACCGCCGTTCACGCCGACCGAGCGGGACGGGGCGATCTACGGGCGGGGCGCGGCGGACTGCAAGGCCAATGTGGTCGCGCATATCGGGGCGTTGCGGGCGTTCGGGGGCAAGCCGCCGGTCGGGGTGACGGTGGTGATCGAGGGGCAGGAGGAGTACGGGTCGGTCTTCGACGACTATCCGGCCGACCACCCGGAGTTGTTCGCGGCCGACGCGCTGCTGATCTGCGACGCGGGCAATATCCGTGCCGGCCAGCCGACCCTGGTGACCGCGTTGCGCGGCGTCGCCGATGTGTTCGTCGAGGTGCGCACGCTGGCCGCACCGGTGCATTCGGGCCAGTTCGGCGGCGCCGCACCGGACGCGCTGCTGTCGCTGATCGCCGCGCTGGCCACGCTGCACGACGCCGACGGCAATGTCGCGGTGCCGGGTCTGCGCCGCGATCACTGGACGGGCGCGAACTACACCGACGCCGAATTCGCGCGCGTCACCGGAATGCGGCCGGGCATGCCGCTGCTCGGGACCGGCCCGATCGGTGAGCGGATCTGGTACGGCCCCGCGATCACCGTGATCGGGCTGGACGCCCCGCCCACGAAAACCGCCGCGTCCGCGGTGGTTCCGTACGCCAAGGCGTACCTGAACGTGCGCGTGCACCCCGAGCAGGACCCGGCCGAGGGTCAGCGCGCCGTCATCGAGCATCTGCGGAAGGCCGAGCCGTTCGGCGTCGAGCTCGAGGTGACCGGCGGCGATATCGGCACCGGATTCGCCGCCCGCACCGACGGTCCCGCGTACGCGGCCATGGGCGAGGCCATGACCCGGGCGTGGGGTGTCGACGCCATCGATTCGGCCATGGGCGGTTCCATTCCGCTGACCAATTCCATGGCCGCCGCCAATCCCGGTGCCGAGGTGCTCATGCTCGGAGTCGAGGATTCCGAATGCAATATGCACGGCTTCAACGAGCGGGTGCTGCTGAGCGAGCTGCGGAATGTGGCGCTGGCCGAGGCCGAGTTCTTCCAGCTCTTCGCCGACCGGGTGCGCCGATGAGCGACACCGCGACCATCGAGGACGCCCCGAAGCCCGTGCGGCACAAGAAGAAGCGCGGCTTCCCGTCCACGTACACGATCCTGGCCGGGGTCACCCTCGCGGTGTGGCTGGCGGCTTTCGTGATTCCGCCGGGCGCCTACGACCTGGACGCGCAGGGCCACCCGATCGCGGGCTCGTATCACCGTCTCGCGGAGGCCAAGGCGTTCTCCGCGCGGATCCGGGATCTGTTCCTGGCTCCGGTGAACGGCCTCTACGGCATTCAGGACGCCAAGACCTCGCAGGTCGCCCCGGATCTGAGCGGTTCGCTCTACGGCGCGGCCGCGGTGTTCCTGTTCGTGCTGGCGGTGGGCGCGTTCATCACCGTCGCGTTCGCCACCGGCGCGCTGGACAGCGGCATCGGGCGCCTGGCGTTCAAGCTGCGCAATCGGTCGATCCTGCTGATCGTCGGCATCATGGTGGTGTTCGCGATCGCCGGCACGGTCGAGGGATTCGCCGAGGAGACCCTGGGTTTCTACGCCCTGCTGGTCCCGTTGACCCTGGCGCTGGGCTACGACCGCATGACCGCGGTCGGCGCGATCATCTCGGGCGCGGGCATCGGTGTGTTGTGCTCGACGGTGAACCCGTTCGCCACCGGCACCGCTTCTTCGGCGGCGGGCATCGCCATCGGGGACGGCATCGTGCTGCGCCTGGCCATGCTGGTGGTGCTGACGGCGGTCACCGTCGCCTACGTGATCTGGTACGCGCGCCGCGTCAAGGCCGACCCGGGCAAGTCGTGGTCGGGCTGGCAGCCCGGTGACCGTGAGGTGAAAGCCGATGAGCACGAACCGGATCCGATGACCCGCCGCCAGGTGGCGGTGCTGTGGCTGGTCGGCGTCACCTTCGCGTTCATGATCTTCTCGATCATCCCGTGGGGCACCGTCATCAAGGGCCCGGACGCGAAACCCTACGGCTGGGAACTGGGTTGGTACTTCCCGGAGCTGACCGCGCTGTTCCTGGTGGGCGCGATCGTGGTGGGCCTGGTGGGCGGCCTGGGCGAGGCCAAGATGTCGGAGAACATCGGGAAGGGCTTCAGCGACTTCGTGGGCGCGGGCTTCGTCATCGTGCTGGCCCGCGGCGTCACGGTGATCATGAACAACACCCAGATCACCAGCACGGTGCTGCACGCGCTGGAGGGCGTGGTGTCGGGCACCTCGTCGGCGGCGTTCGCGGTGGCGGTGTTCCTGGTGAACGTGCCGCTGGCCTTCCTGATCCCATCCACCTCCGGGCACGCCACGCTGGCCATGCCGATCATGGCCCCGCTGGCCGATTTCGCGCATGTGCCGCGGTCGCTGGTGGTGACGGCCTGGCAGTCGGCGTCGGGCTGGGCGAATCTGGTGACGCCCACGACCGCGGTGGTCACCGGCGGTATCGCGCTGGCCAAGGTGCGCTACGACCGGTACGTGAAGTTCGTCGTCCCGCTGATGGCCGTGCTGTTCGTGCTGATCTGCGCGTTCCTGGCGATCGCGGCGTGGCTCGGCTAGCGGGCGCCGGGTTCGACGCCGGTGAACTGAGCCCAGCACTGCCGCAGATAGAACTCCATGTCGATGGTCGGGTCGATGAGCCACCGCGATTGCAGACCGTCGGACAGCGCCATGAACGCGGTCGCCATCACCTGGGGGTCGACGGCGGCCGGGACCTGGCCGGCGCGTTGCAGCCCGCGGATCAGCTCGGCGAAGGCGGCGGTGCCGAGTTCGTAGTGCAGCCGCATGTATTCGTGGGCGGGATGGCCGGGGTCGGCGGCCGCGGCCTGCATGTGGGTGAAGAGTTCGATGAGTCCGGGGACCTGGGTGTTGTGGCGGATGAGCCGGATCAGGGCTTCGGGGGTGGCCTCGCCCAGATTGGCGGCGTCGACCTGATCCCGCTTCAGCAGGACCGCGACGAACAGTTCCTCCTTGGAACCGAAGTAGTGCAGCAGCCCGCTCTGGCTCAGCCCGACGGCCTCGGCCAGTTCGGCCACCGAGGTCGCGAGGAAGCCGCGTTCGGCGATGGTCTTCAGGGCGGCCTCGAGGATCTGCTCCCGCCGTTCGATGCCTTTCCCGTAGGGTCCGCGTTTCGCCATCGGTCGAGTCTAAGCGGACTGTGAGAGTTCCTTGTCCACCAAAACCGTGAGTAGTACGGTTTTCGCCATGCGCTTACGCCGCCGCACCCTCGCCCTGGCCGTCGTGGCCGCCACCGCCGGCCTCACTCTCACCGGCGCCCCCGCCTTCGCGCGGCCGGAGCCGCCCACGCGGATCGCGCCGCTCGGCCCCGACTTCCTCTGGGGCGTCGCGGCCTCGGGCTTCCAGTCCGAAGGCCATGCGCCGGACAGCAATTGGTCGCGTTACGCCGCCTCCGGGAAGACCGAGGACACCTACCGCGACTCGATCGACTTCTACGACCGGTTCGAGTCCGACATCCAGCTGGCCAAGCAGTTGGGCGTGAAGGTGTACCGCATCGGCATCGAATGGGCGCGGGTGCAGCCCCAGCCCGGGGTGTGGGACGAGGACGGACTTCGCTTCTACGACAGGGTGATCGGCGCGATCGACGCGGCGGGCATGCGGCCCATGCTGACCATCGACCACTGGGTGTACCCGGGTTGGGAGGCCGACCGCGGCGGCTGGAATCGGGCCGGCATGGTGGACGACTGGCTGGCGAACGCGCGGATGGTGGTGGACCGCTACGCCTCCCGCGACCCGCTGTGGGTGACCTTCAACGAACCCGCCATGTACATGATCAACGAGGTCCGGCTGGGCATCCTGCCCGCGACCTCGGTGCCGGTCATGCAGGATCGAATCGCGCAGGCGCACAACGCCATCTACGACTACATCCACCGGGCGCAGCCGGGCGCCATGGTGACCAGCAATGTCGCCTATCTCCCGACCGTCGAGGATCTGGTGAACGGCCCGCTGCTCGGGAAGATCGCGGCCAAGCTCGACTACATCGGGATCGACTACTACTACGGGGTGTCCCCGGACGCGCTGAACTCGGGATCGCTGTCGGAGATGTGGAAGAACCCGCTGCAGGCCGACGGCATCTACTACGCGCTGGACCACTATTCGCGCGCCTACCCCGGCAAACCGCTCTACATCGTGGAGAACGGCATGCCCACCGAGAACGGCTTGCCCCGCGCCGACGGCTACACCCGCGCCGACGACCTGCGCGACACCGTCTACTGGGTCCAGCGCGCCAAGGCCGACGGTATGAACGTGATCGGCTACAACTACTGGAGCCTCACCGACAACTACGAATGGGGCTCCTACACACCGCGATTCGGTCTGTACACCGTCGACGTGCTGACCGACCCGGCGCTCACCCGGCGTCCGACCGACGCGGTCGGGGCCTACACCGAGATCACCGGCGCGGGCGGCGTCCCCGCCGGCTATCGCCCGACCCGTGACCCCAAGGCCTGCTCGCTGGTCGCCGCACCGTCCAGCTGCGCCGATCCGGTGACGCTGCCGCACTGACCACCCGGCGGCTCGCCGGATCGGCCGCGCGACACCCGCGCCCGCGCATCGGGTGTCGTTCCAGCGCGGCCGATCCGGCGAGCGAATCCCCTCAGCGCAGGGCGGGAATGACCTCGCGTTCGAACAGCTCCAGACCCGAAGTGTCGTAGGCGGTCTCGGGGAAGTAGTGGATCGAGTAGCCCAGTCCCAGATCCTTGACCTGGGAGAGCCGTTCGACGATCTGCTCCGGCGTGCCGACGGCGGGGGAGTCGCGGAACACATCCTTGACGTGCCGGGCCGCGCCCTCCGCGCCGAGGAACGGCGTCAGCCGGGACTCCAGCCGCGCCAGCCGATCCTCGACCTCGGCCTCGGTCGCGCCGACCAGCGTATTGAAGTTGGAGCTGCGGGTGATGGCGTCGAAATCCGTTCCCACCGCGGCACAGTGGCCGCGCAGCAGCTCCGACTTCTGGGCGAAGGTCTCCGGGTCGCCCGCGAAGTTGGTGTACCGGGCGTACTTCGCCGCGATCCGCAGCGTCACCTTCTCTCCGCCGCCGGCCACCCAGATCGGAATCCCGCCCTCCTGCAAGGGAAGTGGCCGCACGATCGCACCGTCCACCTGGTAGTGCTTGCCGTCGAGGGTGGCCTTGCCGGTCGTCCAAGCCTGCTGGAAGATCCGCACGCCCTCGTCGAGCCGCCCCAATCGCTCACCGGCGGAGGGGAATCCGTACCCGTACGCGCGCCATTCGTGCTCGTACCAGCCGCCGCCGATGCCCATCTCCACGCGACCGCCGGAGATGAGGTCCACGGTGGCGGCGACCTTGGCCAGGTAGGCCGGGTTCCGGTAGCTGATGGCGGTGCACATCTGCCCCAGCCGGATTCGCGAGGTGCTCGCCGCCAGCGCCGACATCAGCGTCCACGCCTCGTGGGTGGCCTCCTCGGTGGGTACGGGGACGGTGTGGAAGTGGTCGTAGACCCACAGCGATTCCCAGGCGTCCCCGGAATCCGCGCGCGTGGCCAGGTCCCGCATCACTCCCCAGTGCGCGGCCGGGTCGATGCCGACCAGGTCGAGCCGCCAGCCCTGCGGGATGAAGATGCCGAAGCGCACGAGATGTCTCCTCTGTTCGAATCCGGTTCGATCGAATCGATTCCGGCACCCACTGTTCCCGTCACCCGCCCCGGCGGCAACCGTTCGACACAGCCCGCGCCGAACTACGGCGCGCCGTGGTCGGGTCCGGCGATAATGGCCGGGGCCAGCACCTTCCGCAGCGCGGACGCGATGGTCTCGAGTTCGTCCGCGTCCAGCTTCTCGCCGAAACGCCGTTCGATGCCCGCCAGATAGTGCGGCGCGGACTCCCGGAATCTCCGCCGTCCCGCATCGGTGATGGCCACGAACGCCGAGCGCCCGTCGTCCGGATTGGATTCGCGCCGGACCAGCCCCTGCGCTTCCATCTCGGTCACCAGTCTGCTCACCCGGGTGCGGCTGAGCACCACTCGCTCGCCCAGGTCGCTCATCCGGAGCCGGTGTGGCGCATCGAGTTCCAGTAGGACGTCGTACCAGCTCAGCGGTAGTCCGGTGGCGCGGCGCAGTTCGGCGTCGAGTTCGGGCACGAGCCGGGCGTGGACCTGGAGCAGCGCGGCCCAGGCGTGCACGGCCGGATGGGATCGGGGGGACACCGGCCCATCCTAACCGGTTGCGTGCGCGCGCACATAAGTAGTAGCGTGCACACGCACATAAAATTCCGTGAAAGGAACTCCCATGACCGCACTCATCACCCGCGCGGAACTCGCCGAGGAAATCGCAGCGGGAACGGTCACCGTCCTCGACGCCCTCGGTGGCGAGTACTACGCCAAGGCGCATCTGCCCGGCGCGCTCGCCCTGGTCGAAGCCGATGTGGAAACCGAAGCGCCGCGCCTGCTTCCGGATCGCGACGCCGCCATCGTCACCTACTGCTCGAACGCGGCCTGCCCCAACAGTCAGAACGTGGCGACCAAGCTGGAGCGGCTGGGCTACACCAATATCCGCAAATACCGCGACGGCATCGAGGACTGGGCCGAAGCGGGCCTGGCCATCGAAAGCTGATCGGCTCTCGGGGATTCAGTCCTTGACGGTGATCGACAGCCGGGGCCGGGTGGGGTTGTCGGGGGAGACCCGCTCCCAGACCGCGTCCAGCATCGGGGCCAGCAGCAGTTCGCCGAACTGGCGCAGCAGCACCGCCACGATCTGGTCCGACTCCGGCTTGTCGGTCGAGGCCAGGCCCGCCGCGCGGAGTCCGGCGACCTCGCTGCGGGTCAGCTCGACCACCGCGTCCAGCAGGTGGATCCGGGTCTCGGAAGGCTCGAGCAGGGACCGCCGGATGTAGTTCACCACGGCGGGGTTGGCGTGCAGCATGTTCCGCACCGCCTCGTCGCGGGCGGAGGCGACCTCGGCGTGGGTGCCGGTCGGCGGGATCGAGGCGACGGCCTGTGCGAAGTATTCGACGACCAGTTTGTCGACCGCGTCGCGCAGGCCGTCCTTGGTCTTGAAGTGGTGCTGAACCAGCCCGAGGGTGACGCCGGCCTCGGCCGCGACCGCGCGCAGCGACACCCGCGAATCGCCGTACTGGGCGAACAGGTCCATGGCGGCGTTGCGGATGCGGGCCTTGGCGGTCAGGTCCTCGTTGGTGGCTCGTGGGTTCAGCATCGCCCCTCAACTTAGCGGTTCCGGGCCGTGTACCCGGCAATTGATGTGATTGACCGGTTCACGATACAACTGTATCGTTCGCGATATGGAGGAACCAACGCTGCGGCCCCTGGCCGGGGTCGAAGTCGTATCGCTGGCGGTCAATCTGCCCGGTCCCCTGGCCGCCGCCCGGCTGGCCGAGCTGGGCGCGCGGGTGATCAAGGTCGAGCCGCCCACCGGTGACCCGCTGGCCGCCGCCGCGCCGCAGTGGTACGAGCACCTGGTCGCGAGCCAGCAGGTCCTCGCCCTCGACGTGAAACAGGACGCCGACCGCGCCAAACTCGACGAGTTGCTGGCCACCGCGGACCTGCTCATCACCTCCATGCGGCCCTCCGCCCTGGCCCGCCTCGGCCTGGCGCAGCCGCAGCGGCGCTTCCCGGAACTGTCGCTCATCGAGATCATCGGCCACGCCGACGAGCCCGAGGTCCCGGGCCACGACCTGAATTACCAAGCCGTGCACGGCACCCTGACCCCGCCGCACATGCCGAAGGTCCCGATCGCCGACATGCTCGGCGCGGAACGCGCGGTCTCCACCGCCCTGGCCGCCCTGGTGCACCGGGCGACAACCGGTGCGGGACAGCCGTATCGGGTCGCCCTGGAAGAGGCCGCGGCCCGCGCGGGCGACGCCGTGCGCTACCGCCTCATGGGTGACGGCGCGGCGCTGGGCGGCGCGTTCCCCGGCTACGGCATCTACGAATGCGCCGACGGCCACGTCGCGCTGGGCGCGGTGGAGCCGCACTTCTTCCTGGGCGCGCTGGCCGCCTTCGGCGCCGACGGGACCCACGACGCCTTCCGGAAGGCCTTCGCCGACCAGACCATCGCCGAGCTCGAAGCCATCGCCGCTCGGGAAGACCTGCCGCTCAACGGCATCCGACGCACCAACGGAGAGTGACACCGATGTCCGAACTGTTCCCCGACTACCGCCCCTCCTGGGAGACCGATCAGCACCGGGAGCTGCGCAAGCACGCCGCGGAGTTCTTCCGCAAGGAGGCCGTGCCCAACCGCGAGCGCTGGACCGCCCAGCACATGGTCGACCGCGAGTTCTGGAACAAGGCCGGCGCCGCGGGCCTGCTCGGCCTGGACCTGCCGGAGGAATTCGGCGGCGCGGGCGGCGATTACGGCATGCAGGCCATCGTCCAGGAGGAGCTGGTCTACGCCCACGACAACGGTTTCGGCTTCTCCGTGCACTCGCCGATCGTGTCGCACTACATCCACAACTACGGCAATGACGAGCAGCGCGCGAAGTGGCTGCCGGGCATCATCAGCGGTGACCTGGTGCTGGCCATCGCCATGACCGAGCCGGGCACCGGATCGGACCTGCAGTCGGTGCGCACCACCGCGATCCGCGAGGGCGACCACTACGTCATCAATGGCTCGAAGACGTTCATCTCCAACGCCACCCACTGCGATCTGCTGGTGATCGTGGCCAAGACCGACCCGTCCAAGGGCGCGGCGGGCGTCTCGCTCATCGTCGCCGAGACCAAGGATCTGCCGGGCTTCGAGCGCGGCCGGGTGCTGGAGAAGATGGGCCAGCACGCCCAGGACACCCGTGAGCTGTTCTTCTCCGATATGCGCGTCCCGGTGGCGAATCTGCTGGGCGCGCAGGAGGGTCTGGGCTTCTACCAGCTCATGGAGCAGCTGGCCCGGGAGCGGCTGATCATCGCCAGCCTGTGTTCGGCGCTGGCCGAGGCCGCGGTGCTGGAAGCGTTGCGCTACTCCAAGGAACGCGAGGCGTTCGGCCGCCCGATCGGCAAGTTCCAGCACAACGCCTTCACCCTGGCCGAGGTCAAGACCGAGGCGCTGGCCATCAAGACACTGGTGGACTACGCGATCCAGCAGTACATCGACGGCAAGAACGACCCGTCGACCGCGTCCATGGCCAAGCTGTTCGCGGCGGAGACCTGCGACAAGGTGGTCGATCGGTGCCTGCAGCTGTTCGGCGGCTACGGCTACATGATGGAGTACCCGATCGCGAACATGTACACGGGTTCTCGCGTGAACCGCATCTACGGCGGCACCAGCGAGATCATGAAGGAGATCATCTCCCGCTCGCTGTGAGGCGGGCCCGGCGGCGGGCGGTTGGGGGCCGCCGCCGGGGTATCCGGTCTCAGGCCGGGCGGGACCGGCTCACGATGGCCAGGCACCCCGCGCAGGCGGCGGCGAGCACGCCGAACATGGCCGGGTAGCCGAAGCCGATGCCGTTGTGGCAGAACGCCATCAGGGCCGGGACGCCGAAGCCGAGGTAGCTGACCGCGTAGAACACCGCGGTCAGTCCGGCCAGGTCGTCGGGGCGGGCCATGCGCTCGATCTCGAGTAGGCCCGCGACCAGGCCGCTGCCGAATCCCATGCCCAGGGCGACCGCGGTCAGCACGGTCAGCCACAGGGTGAGTGTCGCGGAAGCGGCCGCGGCGAGCAGCATTCCGAGGATGACCAGGCTCAACGCCAGTACCGGCAGCCGCAGCGAGCCGGGACGATCGATCTTGCGCGCCACCGACTGGATGCCGAAACCGCAGCCCAGGGTGATCACGGTGATCAAGGCGGAGAACGCGATCGGGGCTCCGTGCACCTTGGGCATCATGAGTGTCGGCATGATGGCGTACGCCGCGGCCGACGAGGTGAACAGCCACAGGCACACCGGCAGCGCGACCGTGCGGAAGCGGTGATGCGCGCCGACGGGGACCTTCAGATCATCGAGTAGTCGGCCCGGATTCGCCTGGGGCACGATGGTTTCCGGCGCGCGGAACAGCAGCGCGGCCGCCATCGCGCACAATGTCACATTGATCAGATAGGCCAGCGAGTCCGGCCACGGACCCCACTGGGCCAGCACGCCGGCCACGCCCGCGCCGACGCCGAAGCCGCCGGTGAGGCTCATGGCCGAACGGCGCGCCCCGGTGCCGGAGGCGGTGTCGGCGGTGAACGGCGGCTGCGACAG
This sequence comes from Nocardia sp. NPDC004582, assembly GCF_053602115.1. Taxonomy (NCBI): domain Bacteria; kingdom Bacillati; phylum Actinomycetota; class Actinomycetes; order Mycobacteriales; family Nocardiaceae; genus Nocardia; species Nocardia sp. NPDC004582. Next base: position 27,438 of record NZ_JBSGCY010000023.1, read on the forward strand.
CTCCTTGAGCCAGCTGCTGCCCACCGCCATGGCCAGGCCCAGCGCGATGCCGCACAGCACGCGGCCCGCGGAAAGCATGGGGACCGAATGGGATCCGAAGGCCAGCAGCGTCGAGCCGGTGGCCGCGATGAACGGCGCGGGCCGCATGAGCGGGCGGCGGCCGTAGCGGTCCGACAGCGGGCCGCCGATGAGCAGAGCGGGCACGATGCCCAGCACGTATTCGAACAGCAGCAGGTCGACCGTGGTGACCGGCAGCCCGTCACGCTTGTACATGACCAGCAGCGGTGTGAATTCGTTACCGCCCCAGGCGATCGCGAAGATGGCCGTCGCGACGCCGAGCCACGCCTTCGGGTGGGTGCCGAGCCGGGTGGTGCGGGTGTCGAGGGTGGTCAGGGTCGCCATCACAGGCCTCTCGGGGTGACGCCGTGCACGTCGGTGAGGTGTTCGGCGAGGGCCTCGGCGAATCCGGCGCCGTCGGCGGCGTCGATCAGATCGGCGAGGCGGGTGTGCTGTTCGATGATGCGGTGCGGGTTGGTCTCACCGCGCCGCAGCGCGACGCTGTTCATCCGGCGCTGGCGTTCGCGCAGCGAGTCGTAGAAGCCGATGAGCAGCGGGTTGTCCGCGGCCACCACGTATTCGCGGTGGAAATCGGCGTCGGCGATGGCGAATTCCTCGAGGTCGCCGGCGTCGGCGAGTTCGCGCTGGCGGTCCAGGGATTCGCGCAGCCGGGGGATGAGTCCCGCGCGGGCGATCCGGGTGAGCGCGTCCACCGCGCCGGTTTCCACGATGTAGCGGGCGTGGATCACATGGTCGGCCTCATGCGAGGGAACGGGCACCACGAGGGCGCCGCGCTTGGGGTAGAGCCGCATCCAGCCCTCGGTCTCGAGCCGCAGGAAGGCCTCGCGGACGGGGGTGCGGGAGGTGCCCAGCTCCCCGGCCATCTCGTTCTCGCTGACCAGCTCCCCGCCGGGCAGATCGCCGCTGAGTATGCGTTCCTTGATTTCGCGGTAGGCCCGCTCGGCGGCGGAGAAAGTCTTGGACACGACTTGCATACTAGAGGTGTCGTGGGATGATTTGCCTGGATGTGGCGGGTTTCACGGGCCGGGATGAAAGAGTTGCGCGGTAACCCTCTCACGCGGAATGATTCACCTTGTTGGCAGTACGTCAGTAAGTTGCCATTAACTTCTGGGACGAGGAGGTCCGCATGGCGAACGATGCCCCCGCGCTGAACGAGGTCGTGAACGGCGGTCTGGAGTTCACGATTCCGATCGCGCACAAGATGGGGGTGCGGGCCGAGGAGGTGCGCCCCGGCTTCGCGGCCACCACGGTCCCCATCGAGGGCAATGGCAATCACTTCGGCGTCATGTACGCCGGTGTGTTGTTCACCGTCGCGGAGATCCTGGGCGGCGCGATCGCCATCTCCAGCTTCGACACCGCCAAGTACTTCCCGCTGGTGAAGGATCTGCACGTGTTCTTCCGCAAGCCCGCCGCCACCGATGTGCGCGCCGAGGCGTCGCTGTCGGAGGCGGAGATCGCGCGGATCACCGAGGAGGCCGACGCCAAGGGCAAGGCCGATTTCACGCTGACCGCGAAGGTGACCGACGCCAACGGTGTGGTGGTCGCCGAGACCGAGGGGCTGTACCAGCTGCGCGCCCACGGCAAGTAGGCGCCGAGTCCGCGGATGACGCGTCCGCGAACATGATCGAGCCCCGGGATCGCTCCCGGGGCTCAGTCGTTCTCGGGGCCGATCAGGCGATGATGATCCAGCCCTTGCAGCCGGTGCCCATACTGCCCGGCCAGTCCGAGCCCGACACCTCGAACGGGATGGCGCCGGGCATCGGGGTGCCCAGGTCGACGGTGGTGGTGACCGCGCCGTAGGTGTCGGGCAGCGGGGTGCGCTGACCGGCCAGGTCGATCTTGGCGTCGTCGGTGAAGTTGCTGGAGGTGGTGATCTCGAGCGTGGTGGGCGTGAACGAGTGCGCCATCAAGGTGGTCTGGCCGCACCGGCCCTTGGCGTAGTCGAGGGTGATCTTCTGCGGCCCGGCGTCGGCGGCGGCCGGGGCGGCCAGCGCACCGGACAGGGCACACGCGGTCGCCGCCAGGGTGATGCGGCGGACGTACACGGTCTTCACGAACAAAACCCCTTTCGTGTGGTCACAGCTGTGGATCCCCCCTTGATCGATCGACGACGATCATGCCGTGGCCGCGTCCCCGGCACGCGGCGGACGCGCGGAAGAATACGGGCGAGTCCGCGGGCTTACGTGTTTCGGATTTCCAGGCGCAGCGGCAGGCTGCGATGCCGGCGTACGAAAATGCTCGGAAACCACTGCGGCGGGGCGTCTTCGGCCAGGTCGAATTCGATCGTGCGCTCGAGCAGCGCCGTCAATGCCGCGGTGGCCTCCAGCTTCGCCAGCGCCGACCCGACGCAGAAGTGGATGCCGCGTCCGAAGGCGAGATTGTTGGCCCCGCTGCGCCGGTCCAGGTCGATGGTGTCCGGATCGTCGAAGCGGGCCGGGTCCCGATTGGCCGCGCCCCACTGCAACAGCAGGTGGCTGCCCGCGGGAATCTCGATGCCGCCCAGCACGGTATCGGTGGTGACGTGCCGATGATGGCCTCGGAACGGCGATTCCAGGCGTAGCGCCTCGTCCAGGAAGGCGGGCATGAGCGCCGGTTCGCGCCGCAGCTCGTGCTGCAGCTCGGGGTGGGTGGCGAGCAGCCGCGCGCCGTTCGCGATCAGCCCGGCGGTGGATTCGCCGCCCGCGCCGACCAGTTGGACCAGGATGAGCACGGCCACCACGTCGGTGATCTCCCCGGCCGCGCAGGCGCGGGCCAGCACGCCGAGCAGGTCGTCGCCCGGGTCGCGCTGGGCGGCCGCGAATTCGGTGTGCAGGTAGCCGGTGAGTTCGGTGGCGGCGGTGACCAGGTGCACGAAACGGTCGGCGTCGACCACGCCGCCCAGCATCTCGGTGCTGTCGTAGGCCCAGGTGAGCAGTTGCGGCACGGCGGCGTCGGGCAGTCCGATGATGTCGGCGACGAGGGCCAAGGGGAGGCGGTCGGCCATGCCCGTCGCCCAGTCCATGCGATCGCCGCGCAGTTCCTCGGCCCACAGTCGGGCCACCAGTTCGGTGACGGTCGGTCCGAGGCCGCGAATCCGCTTGGCCAGCAACGGTTGCACCAGTTTGCGCTGGGCCTGATGGCTCGGGTCGTCGGCGGTGGCGAGCACGTGGATGGCCTGGCCGCCGCCGTCCATATCGAAGGTGACGGGCGGCTGCCCGTCCTGGCGCAGGAGTGCGCCGGTGAGGTTCGAGGAGAACTCCGCGCCGCGATTCACCGCCTCGGTCACCAGATCCCAGGACGTCACCAGGTAGAAGTCGGTGCCCGGGATGCGGTAGACAGGGGACCGCTCACGCAGCCGCCGGTACAGCGGGTAGGGATCGTCGATGTGCGCGGGGTCGAACACGTCGAGTGCGTCGGGGGAGGTGCGGGTCATGCGGCCACCGTCGCCCTGACCTGAATCGAGTGTCAACAACCGTCTCGCGGTGAGACGGTTCCGCCGCTCCGACCCGTCCGCACGCAGGAGCTTTCCCGGTTTCATGAGACTTCGAACCCCCGTCCGGACCGGCCGACTAGTATCGAACGACTACGCGATAGCGCTTGCTGGCCCAGGAGGCTCGGGTGATCGTGCGTGCACAGGGGTGGATGAGGCGGGGCTCCGGCGCGGTGTTCGCGGCGGTGGCGCTCCTGGTTTCGATCTTCGCGGTGAACGGCCCGGTGGCTCGGGCCTATTCGGGACCCGCACCCGACACGGTCACCATCGACAGCGGCGCGCTGCACGGTGTGGTGACCCCGTCGTACCGGCTGTTCGATGGAATCCCTTACGCCGCACCACCGGTCGGCGCACTCCGCTGGCGGCCGCCCGAGCCGGTGGCGTCGTGGCCCGGGGTCCGCGAGGCCCGCGATCCGGGCCCGAACTGCGCCCAGCCCACCGGCTTGGGCGGCCCGCGCACCACCGTCGAAGACTGTCTCTACCTCAATGTCTGGACGCCTCCGACCCTCCCCGCCGACGGCCGCGCCCTGCCCGTCATGGTGTGGATCCACGGCGGCAGTCTGCAAACCGGCTCCGGAAGCATGTACGGCGCAGCCCCTTTGGTCTCCCAACCCGATGGTGACGCCATCATCGTCACCATCAACTACCGCCTCGGCCTGTTCGGCTTCCTGGCCGCCTCGGCCTTGGACGACGGCTCCGGCTCCGGCGATTACGGCCTCATGGACCAGCAGGCCGCTCTGCGCTGGGTGCACCGCAATATCGCCGCGTTCGGCGGGGACCCCGACCGCGTCACCCTCGACGGCGAATCCGCCGGCGGCGTCTCGATCTGCGCCCACATGGCCACCCCCTCCGCCAAACCCCTCTTCCGAGCCGCCATCCTCCAGAGCGGCCCTTGCGCGAGCCAATCCCTCCCCGACGCGGAAGCCGAAGGCGACGCCTGGGCCGCCGCCGCGGGCTGCCCCGCCACCGACGACCCGACCTGCCTCCGCAGCCTCGCACCCGACATCCTGGTGGACCGGGCCCCCGACGACACCAACATCGTCCACGGCAACGCCTACCTCCCCGAAGGCCCGCAAACCCTCCTGAAATCCGGTGGCATGTCCCACATCCCCACCTTCGTCGGCTCCAACCACGACGAGGTGGCCCTCTGGGTCTGGATCAAATACGGCATCCCCCTCGGCCCCACCATGACCGCCGCCGACTACCCCCACCTCCTAGCCGCCAAGATCCCCGACCTCACCCCACCCCAGATAGACCAGGTCATCGGCGAATACCCCCTGCGCGACTACCCCCAACCGGCGCTCGCCCTAACCCGCTCCTGGACAGACCAACTCGTCTGCAAACTCATCTCCCAGGTCGCCGACCTCTCCCGCCAAAACCCGACCTACGTCTACGAATTCGACGACCGCGGCGCATTGGCCCCACCCAGCACCTTCCCCATGGGCGCCTACCACGCCGCCGAACTCCCCTCTTTGTTCGACCTTGCCCAAGCAGGCTTCGCCCTGGACACCGTCATGTCTCCCGCCCAACACCGCCTGCAATCCGAAATACGCCGCTACTGGTCCCGCTTCATCAACGCGGGCACCCCCGACCCCGCCGGCCTACCCGCCATCCCCCGATACGCTTCCGCCACACCAACCTTCCTATCCTTCCGCCCGTACGGCAACCAGTTCTCCGATGCCTTCGCCACCGACCACCGCTGTGGCTTCTGGAGCACTTTGACGCGGTAGGCCGGCACACCGGCGCAGTTGGATCAGCGACTGGAAATCCTCGACCCGGACGTAGCGGACGCCGCCTACCAATATCTCTGGCAGGCAGGCCTTGTCGTTGGCTCCCGGGAACCCTTCGAACCGCTACCCGGTCACTGATTCTTCGTATTCCGCGCCGTCGCGGCGCGTGAGGTTCGGTCGTGTGGAGTCGGCCAGTGCCTGGTACAGCCAGTCGTGGGCGCGGCCGATGGTGACTCGGGTGTTGAGGAGCTGTTCGGTCAGGTTCCAATAGTGGTGAATTCGAGGGTCGGAATCGGTTGCGTCGAGCAGTAGGTGCTCACGGAATCGCTGGGAGTCGCGTTCGCCGCGTGCGGTGGCGTGGGCGGTGACGAATCGGTCGAGTTCGTCGCCGGGGTGTGGGTGAACGCCTTCCGCCACGAGGGGAACTACGTCGATCATCAGCTCGCCCATGTCGTGGTACAGCGCTCGCGGGTCGCGGATCAGCTCGGGGCGATTTCGCCAGTATTGCTGTCGGACAGCGCTGTTCAAGCCGGGGTCGGCGGTGAGGGCGGCCAGTTCGGCGTAGGCGACGACCTCGTCGACGGATGGTTCGGTGGGTGGTTCCGGGACATTCCAGCACACCCAGCCCTCGCGGTCGCATTGCGGAATCGGTGTGAGAATGCGGTGCCAGAATCGGATGAGGTTCTCGTGCAACGCATTACCGTCCTGTGCGGCGGCCAGTAATGCGAGTCGTTCGGCGCGCTGTGCCGGGGCGGTCGCTTCCATGGCCCGCACGGAGGCGCGACGCCAGGCCAGCGACCGGAATTCGATATCGAGCTTGGCGCTTTCTGCGGCGATCGCCTCGTCCATCGACGTCTCTCCGCGCAGCACGCCGGTGATCGAGTCCAGCCCGAGTCCGAGCGCCCGTAACCGCCGCACCAGCAGCAGGCGTTCGGTCGCGCTGTCGGCGTCGAACATCCGATGCCCACCCCCGCTGCGCTGGGATTCGAGAATGCCTTCGTCGCAGTAGAACCGGATGGTGCGCACCGAGAGCCCCGACTCGCGCGCCAATTCCCCGATGCTCATGAGCGCGGCGGGCTTTGTGTCGTCCGTCACAACGTATTGAACCTCCACCCCACTGGAGCTTTTAGCGTACTGGCACTGCCGTTCAGGTATATGTCGTCACACCGAGGAGAGTGTTTCGTGGCCAGCACCCAGGAAGAAATCGTCACCGGGATCGCGGAGATCGTCGAAGAGGTGACGGGAATCGATGCGTCCGAGGTGACGATCGAGAAGTCCTTCGTCGAAGACCTGGAAATCGATTCGCTGTCGCAAGTGGAGATCGCCGTCCAGTTGGAGGACAGGTACAACGTGAAGGTCCCCGACGAGGACCTCGCGAGCCTGAAAACCGTCGGCGACGCCGTCGCGTACGTCCAGAAGATGGAATCCGAGAAGCCGCAGCTTGCGGCGGAATTGGAGGCGAAATACAAGGAAGACCAGGCGAATTGAGCGACACGGTGATTGCCGATACGCGTTTGAATCCCGCCGCCGTCGAGCTCGGCAGCTTCTACCGGCAGCCGCCGGCTGCCGTATGGCGGTTCTTGACCGAGCCGGATCTACTCGAAAAGTGGCTGCTCAGGCCGACCGGCCTCGCGCCCGCCGTCGGAACCCGCTTCCGATTCACCGCTCCGGATTCGTCGATAGACGAGATTTTCTGCGAGGTGCTGACCGCCCGTCCATACGAGCAGCTGTCCTATACCTGGACGTACCCGCGGGCCGACTATCCCGCCCGGTGGATTGTCGACTGGTCCCTGCACCCGCAGGGACATGGCACCCGACTGCTGCTGACGCAGACGGGTTTCGACATCGAGGACCGTCGCCAGAGGATGGCCCGCAACGCCGTCGAACGCAGCTGGAAAAGACTCCTTCTACCTCGCCTCGGCCAGGTGATCCACCACTGACCTGCCCCCCGGATGTCCGAATCGTCTCCCACATCTCGGCCCGCTCTACGGCCGCATTGCCGCGCGGGTCACCGTGACTCCGCCGTCGGGGTGTCAGAAGCCGAGGAAGGTGCGGAGGGGGCCGGTGAGCATGCCTGAGGTGAGGGCGTCCAGGGCGGCGGCGTCGGCGATCCGCTGCCGGCGCCGCCACGACGCTGGTGCCGCCCAGTACCGCCGCGATCGGAATCGCCACGCTCGCGAATCGCGTGAAAAATGTTGTCCGGTAACGATATTTACGGCTCGACGACATCGGCCACCTCCCCTTCGGCGCTCGAACTGTAACAGGTTGCAATTCGGTGGGGTCGCTGTTCGCGAGCGTTTCGAAGGAACTGCCGGGCGAGTACATTCGAGGGGTGACGCTCGGTATGGGGGAGCCGTTGGCGGGCGCGCGATTGCGGGCCGCGATCCGGGAGGCGCACGCCGAGGCGATGGCCGCGGTGGCCGCGGCGGAGCCGGGAGCGCCGGCGGTGCCGCGGGATCTGATCGAGTTGCTGGCCCTGCAGCGGCGGGTGGCGGTGATCGCCGAGCGATTGGACGCCGAATCGGTGGCTCTGCGGATGCGACGCGAGGACGATTGGGGATGGGATCGACTTCGGAGGGAAGGCAGTTCGATGAGTGTCAGTCTGGCCAAAGGCGGGAACGTCTCGCTGTCGAAGCAGGCGCCGAATCTGACGAAGGTCGCGGTGGGCCTGGGGTGGGATGTGCGCAGCACCACCGGAGCCGATTTCGACCTGGACGCCAGCGCCATGGCCTGCGGGCCGAACCAGCGGGTGGTGTCGGACAAGCACTTCGTGTTCTACAACAACCTGCGATCGCCCGAGGGCACGATCGAGCACACGGGCGACAACCTGACCGGTGCGGGGGAGGGGGACGACGAGGTGATCAATGTGGACTTGGCGGCCATGCCGCCGACGATCACGAATATCTTCTTCCCCGTATCGATTTACGAGGCGGAGGCTCGGCGGCAGGCGTTCGGGCAGGTCCGGAACGCGTACATCAGGGTGGTGGACGCGGTCACGGGCACGGAATTGGCCCGCTTCGATTTGACCGAGGACGCCTCCACCGAGACGGCGATGGTGTTCGGCGAGTTGTACCGGAACGGCGCGGAATGGAAGTTCCGGGCCATCGGGCAGGGGTATGCGTCCGGATTGGGCGGGATCGCACGGGATTACGGCGTCAACGTCTGACCCTGCTTCAGACCGGAGTCCGGTAGTAGCGTGACCACGCGGGCGCGCGGACCCAGCCGCAGCCCGATACGGATGGCCGCGACCACGTTCGCGCCGGAGGAGCTTCCGGCGCGCAGGCCCTCCTCGCGGGCCAGCCGCTGCGCCATGGCCTCGGCATCGGGACTGGACACCGGCACCACCTCGTCGACCAGGGTCGGATCCCACAGGGGCGGTGGATAACCCAGGCCGATGCCCTCGATCCGGTGCGGACCGGGCGGTCCGCCGGAGAGCACCGGCGACTCGGCGGGCTCCACGGCCACGACCTGGATCCGCCGCTGCTTGTGATAGCGGAGCAGCGCCGCGCTCCCGCGCAGTGCCGCGGCACTACCGACCGCCTGCACGAACGCGTCCACCCGGCACTCGGTCTGAGCCCAGATCTCCTGCCCCAGACCGTGATAGCCGGTGATGGCGTCGGTGTTGTTCAGATGATCGGGCCAGAAGACGCCGGACTCCCGGCCCACCCGCTCGGCCGCGGCGGCGGAATCGACCAGCCGCAGCCGATACCCCTTGGCCGCGCACACCAGCTCGAGCGCGGAACCGCCACTCCCACGCGCGTATTCGACCACCGTGTCCCCGGGGCGCAGCCGCCCGTCCCGCTCGGCCACCGCGATCATGGCCTGGGCGGCCCGATCCTTCATGCTGCCGGACGGATTCTGGCCCTCGAGCTTCACCAGGATCTCCGCGCACCCCTCGGGCGTCACACGGTGCAGCCGCACCAGCGGGGTATTGCCGATCGCCGCCAAGACGTTGTCGCCGATGAACATGATCCGCGCCGACCTTCCCGGGCCCCCCGACTGGGCTCAGGATCGATTGTCCGGCAGCCGGGCCCCCCGTGGACCGGATCGGCGCAGGTTCGGTCCCGCCGCGGGTTCGGTGCGCGAGACGAAATCAGCGCGCGAGACGAACTCAGTGCGCGATCGGCGCGCCGATCACCGGCAGCGGCTGCGGCCGCTTGGCGACCCGCTGATCACCGGAGGAGATCCCGCGCAGCCGCCGCATGGCCCACGGCCCCAGCGCGGTTGCCGCCCAATGGAATTCGGCCGCCATCGACCGCAGCAGCCCCTGCTCGGGCAGCGCCGGAATGATCGGACGGGTCCAGGTGTCGTCCGAGCCGGGCAGCCGCAGCGCCTCGGCCATGGCCTCGGCGATGCGCTCATGCCCGAGTGGACTGGCGTGCAGCCGGTCGGGACTCCACAGCCGCGGATCGGTGACGACGGCGTGATGCCCGGTCTCGGCGACCAGCACCCCGTGCCGTCGCGCCGCCGCGCGCAACCGGTCGTTGAGGATCGCGACCCGCCCGCGCAGGGGCCGGGCCAGTGGAATCGTCTCGGCGACATCGGGAAAGGTCAGGGTGGCCACGACCGCGCCGGTGGCGGTGAGCGCGGCGAACATCGCCTCCACGTCCGCGACGATGCCGTCGGGATCGAAGTTGGGGCGCAGCAGGTCGTTCATGCCCGCGAGCACGGTCGCCAGATCGGGTCGCAGCGACAGCGCCGGGTCCAGCTGGTCGGCCCGGATCTGCCCGGCGAGCTTCCCGCGCACCGCCAGATTGGCGTACGACAGGCCGGGATTGGTGGCGGCCAGCCGCTCGGCCAGCCGGTCCGCCCAGCCCCGCAGGCCGGTCCGGTCGTCGCCGTCTCCGACGCCCTCGGTCTGGCTGTCGCCGAGCGCGACGTAACGGGTGTAGGTGCCATCGGTCATGGCGGATCGGCCTTTCGGTGACTGTTCGTGGATCATCCCAGGAAATCGGCGGCTCCGGCGGCCGCCGCGAACACGTTCACGCACCCGCCGCCTGGTGTTCGGCCGCCGCTGCCTCCCGTTCGATTTGCGCGACGGCCTCGGCCTGGATCCGCGGGAACTGGGCGGCCATCGCCTCGGCCAGCGCCTGCGCGCCCGAGAGCGGGCGGACCATCACGGTGAACTCGTCGATCCTGCCGTCGGCGTCGAAGTGCAGGAAGTCGCAGCCGGTGATGCGCTTGCCCGCCACGGTGGTCTCGAAGACCAGCGCGTGATCGGCGGCGTCGGGCCCGCCGATCTCCTTCACGTACCGGAAGTCCTCGAATACCCGCAGGACGCCGCGCAGGATGGCCGCGGTGATGGCCTTACCGGGGTAGGGCTTGAACGCGACCGGACTGGTGAACACCACATTGTCGGCGAGCAGCGCCTCGATGGCCGCGGCGTCGCGAGCCTCGACGGCCTGACGGAAACGCTCCGCCTCCCCGTGCTTGTGCATGATCCCTCACATCCAGGTAGTCAAATCATTGTCTATTGATTCGAACGGTAGCGCGAATCCTCATGAGATGTCCAGGGTTCGTATAGACAATTAATTCACTATAGCGACCGGTTTGGGTGTGGAGACGACAACGGCCCGGTCCCCTGCGGGAACCGGGCCGTCGGGTCGGACGCTTACTTGCCGATGACGCCGTACTGGGTCAGCAGCTCGCCGATCTCGTTGTTGCCGAGCCGCTTCGCCACCCCGCGCCACAGCAGCTCCGGCCCGGGCAGGTCGATCGGATCACCGTCGCGCAGCCGGGTCATGGCCGTCAGCAGCGTGCGGATGTCATAGGTGGAGTTGAACACCTCCGGCACACCCCGCTCGATATCGAGCAGCTGATACGCCGCCTCCATGCCGGTACGCACCGAGTACTCGGTGGTGAAGATGCAGTCCCGGCTGGTCTCCGCGAACTGGCCGATGAACGCGAAGTTCACCGCACCGGCGGGCACCACGTCGGGCCGGTCACCGGCCTTGCGCGGCATGAAGAACGCGGTCACGTACGGCATCATGACCGGCACGCAGCGTGCCGCCTCGGCCGCCAGCTCGGGAATGTCGGACTCGGGCACACCCAGGTGGTACAGCCATTCCTGGGTGATCTCCTCGCCGGTGCACTCCTGCATGGTCTTCTTCACGTAGTCGCCGGGCTTGTCGGCGAACAACGCGTACACCCAGACCACGATCTGATCCTTGGGCTGCTGCTTGAAATGCGGCTGCCGGTTCACCGTCCAGCTCAGCAGCCAGCTGGAGTCCTTCACGGTGACGATGCCGCCGGTGACGACCTTGCCGCTGAAGGGATCCCGCTTGCAGATCTTCTGAGTGTATTCGGGGATGCGCTGATCCAGCGTGGTGACGGTGGCCGACTCCCACTTGGTCTCGGGAATGTGCGAGCCGAACACGTCCGGCCGCCCGAAAGCCTCGTCCTTGGCCGCGATGCGCCGCCACAGATCCCAGGCCGGGGCCGGGCCCTCGTTGAGCTTGGCGGGCGTGTGCTGGTCGCCCTCGTCGGAGTTCTCGGTGAGCGATCCGATGGTCATCAGCAGCAGGTCGTCCGGACCCAGATCCACCCCGCCCTCGACGCCCTCCGAGGTCCAGTGAATCCTGGTGGCCTGCTTGCGATCCCCGCTGATGTCGAAGTCGACGTCGGTCACGGTGGTGTCGAACTTGAACGTCACACCCTGGTCCAGCAGCCACCGGTACAGCGGCAGCACCAGCGACTCGTACTGGTTGTACTTGGTGAACTTCAGCGCCGAGAAGTCCGGCAGCCCGCCGATGTGGTGCACGAACCGGTGCAGGTACAGCTTCATCTCCAGCGCGCTGTGCCAGTCCTCGAAGGCGAACATGGTGCGCCAGTACATCCAGAAGTTGCTCTCGAAGAAGTCCTTCGAGAACACCTCGTTGATGCGCTTGCCCTCCATCTCCTCGCGGGTGGCGAGGAAGATCTTGGTGACGTCCTTCTGCGCCTTGTCGTTCAGCGTGAAGAGGTTCTTGGTCTGCGCGCTCTGCCCGCGATTGACGGTGGCGCGCTCCAGCGAGAAGTTCGGGTCGTCCTTGTTGAGCCAGTAGAACTCGTCGAGCACGCTGGCGTCCTCGACCTCGATGGACGGGATGGACCGGAACAGGTCCCACAGGCATTCGAAGTGGTTCTCCATCTCGCGGCCGCCGCGAATGACGAAGCCCTTCTTGGGTTCCTTGATGCCGTCGAGTGCGCCGCCGGGGATCTTCAGCTCTTCCAGGATGGTGATCTTGCTACCGGGCATCCGGCCGTCGCGGATCAGAAAGGCCGCGCCCGACAGCGAGGCGAGACCCGACCCGACGAACCAGGCCGTCTTGCCGTCCACGCGCGCCGGCTTGCGGGGCCGCGCGAAGGCTTCGTAGTTGCCGCTGGTGTACTCCATCAGAACTCCTGTCCGTGGGGGATCGGTCTGGAAAAACGGTGTGCGCCTAGGCCGTGTACTTGTAGAACCCCTCTCCGGTGGCGATGCCGAGCTTGCCCTGGTCGATGTAGTTGTCCTTGAGCCACTGCGCGATGCGCTGCGCGGCGGCGTCACCGTGCGCCATGATGTTGTAGGGCGTGGTGAGCCCGATGATGTCGAGGATCTGGAACGGCCCGGCCGGAGCGCCGGTGCCGATGCGCCAGGTCTTGTCCACCGCCTCGGGATCGGCGTAGCCGCCCTCGGCGAGGTTCATGGCCGCGTTGAGCAGCGGCACCAGCAGCGAGTTGAGGACGTAACCCGCCTTCTCCTTGTGCAGTTCGATGGGCACCATGCCGATGGCGGTCGCGAAGTCCACGACCGCCTGATAGACGGCCGGATCGGTGTCATCGGTGCCCATGATCTCGGCGGTGTTGAAGTGCCACACCTGATTCGCGAAGTGCAGCGCCAGGAACCGGTCGGGCCGGCCGGTGAAATCCTTGATGGCGCTGGGCAGCAGGGTGGAGGAGTTGGTGGCGAAGATGGTGCGCTCGGGGGCGAGGCGGCCCAGCTTCTCGTAGATCTCCTGCTTGAGCGAGAGCACCTCCGGCACCGCCTCGATCACCAGGTCGGCCTCCGAAACCGCCGCGCCCAGATCGGAATTGAGCGCGATGCCCGCGGCGGTCGCCTCGGCCTTGCCGTCGCCCGCGCCGGGCACCTGCTCGCGGTAGGTGGCGGCCAGTTTGTCGAAGCGCCCGCGCGCCGCGGTCAGTGCCGCGTCGTCGATGTCGTATCCGGTGACGTCGAAGCCGCGGAACGCGGTCTGGAACGCGATCTGCGAACCCAGCACTCCGGTGCCGAGCACGGTGACCTTGCGGATCTCGATGCCCATTGTCATTGCCTCCCTGTGGATGTGAAGAATCCGGCGATTATCTGTGCGATCTGCGCCCGCAGATCCGCCATGGCGTCATGGCCGGGGTGCGCGCCGGTGGACGGCCGGGCCAGGGCCAGATGCAGCACCGCGAAGATGCTGCGTCCGGCCACGCGCGCCTGCTCCTCGACCTGTTGTGCGCCGGTCGCGCCGGAATCGGCGACGAGCCGATCGGCGATCATGGATTCCAGCCGGGCCACCAGGGCCAGGCCCTCGGAGCGGTACTTGTCGGTGGGTGAGCCGAACAGCAGTTCACGCTGATAGACGATGGTGTTCTCGGGTCGCTGCGCGGCGGTCCGCAGCAGCGGGCCCAGCATCGCGCACACCGCGGCGACGGTGTCGGACTGCGCGCGAGCCTGATCCGCGCCCTGCTCCAGTGCGGTGCGCAGCTCCTCGTTGTAAACCATCAGCAACAGTTCGCCTTTGGTGGCCGCGTAGCGGAACAGCGTGCCCGCCGCGATATCGGCGCGATCGGAGATCTGCTGGGTGGTGACCCGATCGAAGCCCTGCTCGGCAAACAGGGTGGCGGCCGCCTCGAAGATCCTGGACTGCTTGTCGTGCATCTTGCGTTGCCGTCGTCCGACGTGCGCCGACGTTGCCATTGTGGCCATCGGACACCTCCAACCCTGCCTTCGTAACTGAGTGGACTCAGAAATGAGCGTACTCCTAGCTACCGAATCCGCAACCCCGCCCCGACCGGCCGGGCGTATGTTGAGGGCATGGCCACGCACCTGACCCACTGGGGCGTTCTCGAAGCGGACAGTGACGGCGAACGGCTGACCGCGGTCCGCCCGTGGCGCGCGGATCCCGAACCCACTCCGCTGATCGAGAATGTCGCCTCGGCCCAGCATCATCCGGCGCGCATCGATCAGCCCTATGTGCGGCGCGGCTGGCTGGAGCACGGTCCCGGGCCCGGGCCGCGCGGCGCGGAGGAGTTCGTGCCGGTCCCGTGGGAGACGGCGCTGGATCTGCTGGCCGGTGAATTGTCCAGGGTGTACCGGGAATTCGGCGCGGGCGCGGTCTACGGCGGTTCCTACGGCTGGGCCAGCGCGGGCCGATTCCATCACGCGCAGAGCCAGATTCACCGATTCCTCAACTGCCTCGGCGGCTACGTTTCGCACCGCAACAGCTACAGCCTGGGCGCGTCGACGGTGTTGCTGCCACACATCCTCGCCGACATGGGCACCATCATGTCGCGGGCCACCACCAAGTCGGTGCTGGCCGAGCACTCGAAGCTGATCATCTCCTTCGGCGGCCTGTCCCCGAAGAACGTGGTGGTCTCGCCCGGCGGAGTCTCCAAGCACAACGGCCGCGGCTGGATCCGGACCGCGCACGCCAACGGCTGCCGGTTCGTCACCATCGGACCGCTGCGCGATGACAGCCCGGCCGAGGCCGAGGCCGAATGGATCGCGTCGAGGCCCGGCAGTGATGCCGCGCTGATGCTGGCCCTGGCCCAGGTGCTGGACGCGGAAGGGCTGGCGGACAACGCTTTCCTGGACCGCTACACCGTCGGCTACGACCGCTTCCGAGACTATGTGCGCGGCGTGGCGGACGGCATCGTCAAGGACCCCGAGTGGGCCGAGCCCATCACCGGTGTGCCCGCTGATCGGATCCGCACCCTGGCCCGCGAGATGGCGGCCACCCGCACCCTGGTCACGGTGAGCTGGTCGCTGCAGCGGGCCCGCTACGGGGAGCAGCCGCTGTGGCTGGGCGTGGTGCTGGCCGCCATGCTCGGCCAGATCGGTCTGCCCGGAGGCGGATTCGGCCACGGCTACGGTTCCGCCGGGAATGTCGGGCTGGCCGTGCGGGTCACGTCCCCGCCGAAACTGCCGCAGGGGCGCAACGCCGTCCACGACTTCATCCCCGTCGCGCGGATCGCGGACATGCTGCTGCACCCGGGCGCGCCGTACGAATACAACGGCGAGCATCGCACGTATCCCGATATCCGCCTGGTCTATTGGGCCGGTGGCAATCCCTTCCATCACCACCAGGACCTGGCCCGGCTGCGCACCGCCTTCGGCCGGCCCGACACCGTGGTGGTGCACGATCCGTTCTGGTCGGCCACGGCCCGGCACGCCGACATCGTGCTGCCCTCGACCATGACCATCGAGCGTGACGACTACGGCTCGGGCGAGGGTGACCGCCACCTGTTCCCGATGCCCGCCCTGACCCGGCCGCACGCGCAGGCCCGCGACGACTACTGGATGTTCGGCGAACTAGCCGAAAGGCTCGGCGTCGGTAAGGAATTCACCGAGGGCCGCACCGCCGGCGAATGGCTGCGCCACCTCTACGACGAGTGGCGCGAGCGGTTGCGCGCCCGCGGCTACCAGGTGCCCGACTACGACACGTTCTGGGCCGGGGAATCCCTGGACCTGCCCGTCGAAGCCGAGGAGCACATCGCCTTCGCCGACTTCCGCACCGACCCGGACGCGCACCCGCTGCACACCCCGAGCGGCCGGATCGAGATCTTCTCCGAGACCATCGCGGGGTTCGGCTACGACGACTGCCCCGGCCACCCGGTGTGGCTCGAACCCGACGAGTGGCTGGGCGGCCCACTGGCGGCCCGATTCCCGATTCAGTTGGTGGCCAACCAGCCTCGGACCAAACTGCACAGTCAGCTCGATATCGGCGCGCACAGCCAGTCCTCGAAGATCCAGGGCCGCGAGCCGGTCCGGCTGCACCCGGACGACGCGGCCACGCGCGGTCTCGCCGCGGGCGACATCGTCCGGATCTTCAACGATCGCGGCAGCTGCCTGGCCGGGCTGGAGATCAGCGATTCGGTGCGGCCCGGTGTGGCACAGCTGTCCACTGGCGCCTGGTACGACCCCGACCCGGCCGACGCGACATTCTGCCGCCACGGAAACCCCAACGCGGTCACCCGGGATCGCGGCACCTCCCGCTTGAGCCAGGGGTGCACCGGCCAGCTCTCCCTGGTGGAGATCGAGCGCTTTGGCGACCCACTCCCGCCCCTGACCGTCACCGGCCCGCCCGCCATCGCCAACCCCTGAAGCCGCCGAGCCCGCCTGCCATCGCCCCGCGTGCGGGACCGACCCTCGCGTTCGGTCTACCGGTTCGCGCCGGGTCGGCGCCCACCACTGCGCGCGGCGCCCTGCGCGACGAGCGCTTCGATGACGGTGCGCGCGGCGTTGGACGGCGTGCGGGCGGCCGCGTGGCCGACGCACAATCGCCACGGCAGCGGATACGGCCGGTAGTCGGCGTACGGGACGTCGGGGGTGAGCCGCGCGACCGACTGCGGGATGAGCGCGACCCCGAAATCCTTGGCCGCCAACTCCAGTGCGAACGCCTGATCGGCCACCTCGATGACCGGGTAGCGGCCCGGGAACAGCTCGTCGGCGATGGTGCGGATGCCCCAGCCCGGCGGGAAGTCGATGAAGCGCACCCCGTGCAGATCGGCGGCGTGGAAGGGGCGGCCCGCCAGCGGATGTTCGGGCGCGGTGCACAGCACCAGGGTCTCCTCGGCGATGAGATGCGTGGTGAGGCCGGGGAATTCGTCGGTGATCCCCGCGAGGAGCGCCAGCTCGAGCGAATTGTCCAGCAGCCCGGCCACATTGCCGGCCATCCCGGAGATGCTCTGGCGCATCCGCAGGGTCACCTCGGGATACCGCCGGTGCAGTTCGGCGATGATGCCCGCCAGGTCGATATTGTGGATGTTCATCAGATTGCCGACGACCACCTCCCCGCGGATCTCCCCACGCGCGGCGTCGATGGCGTCCACGATGTCGCCGCGGGCGCGCAGCAGGGTGCGGGCGGGCGCGACCATGGCCCGGCCCGCGACGGTCAGCTCGAGGGTGCGCGGCGTGCGGTCGAACAGGCGCACCCCGAGTTCGTGCTCGAGTTTGGCGACGCTGGTGGAGACCGCCGACTGCACCAGATTGAGATTACGGGCCGCGGCGGTGAAGGACCGGTGGTCGCAGCAGGCCAGGAAGCACTCGATCTGACGCAGCTCCATGGGCCCAGCCTAGACGTGTCCATCTATTCGATAGATGGCAGTATCAAAAACCATCGCTTTTGTAGATTCGAATCTCCGCCCACGATGGATCGGTGACGGTTTCCACGCTCCGCGCCCAGGCGCCCGCCCCGATCCCTGCCGAGGCGTCCCCGACGCTGACCCGGACGACGGTGCTGGTATTCGCGGTGACCGCGGGCTCCTCCGCCGCGGGCAACTACTACCTGCAACCCCTGCTGCACCAGGTCGCCGGCGACCTGCGGGTGTCCACCGCGAGCGCGGCCCTGCTGGTGAGCGCGGCCCAGATCGGGTACCTGTGCGGCCTGGCGTTCCTGGTCCCGCTGGGCGATTTCCTGCGCCGCCACCGCATGGTGCCGGTGCTGCTGCTGGCCTCGGTCGCGGCCCTGCTGGTGTCGGCGTTCGCGCCGAACTACGCGGTGCTCGTCGCCGGGGTGGTGGCCACCGGCGTGGCGGCCTCGGCGGCGCAGGTGGTGGTGCCGTGGGCCTCGGCGCTGGCCGATCCGGCGCGGCGCGGGCAGGTGGTCGGCACCGTGATGAGCGGTCTGCTGCTGGGAATCCTGTTGTCCCGGGTGCTGTCCGGGGCGGTGGCGCAGCTGGGCGGCTGGCGCGCGGTGCTGCTGGTGGCGGCCGGACTGCAGGTGGTGATGGCGATCAGCGTGTACCTGCTCGCGCCCGCCACCCCGCGCGCGGCGACCGGCGAGAGCTATCCGCGGGTGCTGGTGTCGATCCTGGGTCTGATCCGCCGCCACGCGGTGTTGCGGCAGCGCATGCTGCTGGGGTTCATCCTGATGGGGTCCTTCTCGCTGGTGTGGACCGCGCTGGCGTTCCAGCTGTCCGGCTCGGGCGGAAGTTCCTACCACTACGGCGAATTCGTGATCGGCCTGTTCGGCCTGGCGGGTGTGGTCGGGGCGCTGGGCGCGCCGGTGGTGGGCCGGCTGGCCGACCGCGGGCACCTGCGCCGCGTCACCACGCTGACCTGGCTCGTACTGCTGGCCAGCTGGGCGCTGGTGGTGTGGGGTGGGCACAACGTGGTGGCGTTGATCGCCGCGCTGGTGGTCTTCGACTTCGGTATCCAGGGCGCGCATCTGACCAATCAGTCGGCCATCTACACCCTGGACCCGGCCGCGCGCAGCCGCCTGACCACGGCCTACATGGTCACCTACTTCCTCGGCGGCGTGACCGGATCGGTAACGGCCGGGGCCGCGTTCGAGGCGGGCGGCTGGGCGCGGGTGTGCGAGATCGGGGTGGTCGCCACGGTGGCGGGCCTGGTGCTGTGGGCGGTGTTCGCACTCAGGTCGGCCGTCCGCAGCAACTGAACGTGCGTCCGATTCACTCTGTGGCATAAAACGATTCGCCGGGACACGGTGCCACGCACGAAACAGATATGGGTTCGTTTCATCCGGGTGTCGGGCCGAACCCATAGAGTGGAGAACGTGGCCGCACTTCTCACCCAAGGGCAGACCGGTGAACTGGGCGTCTCGGACATCATCGTGACGGTGCACTTCAGCGCGGGAGTCGATCTCGCCGCGCTGCTCCTGACCGATCGCGGTGCGGTACGTGACGATACCGATCTGATCTTCTACAACCAGCCCACCGGCCCCGGCATCCAGCTGGTGCCCGGGCAGCACGCCGTCGCCGTGAACCTGAGCGCGGTGCCGCCCGGGGTGGCCCATATTCGCATCGTGGTCAGCCTCGACGATCGCGACAGCCGCTTCGGCGACCATCCCGCCCCGCACATCGGCATCGCCGACGATCGCGGAAACCCGTTGTACGAGTACGTGATCGACGGCCTCGGCAACGAGACCACGGTGGCCGCGGTGGACCTCGACCGCGGCGAGGACGGCTGGTACGCCCGCGCGGTCGGCTTCGGCCACCCCCGCGGCTTCGCGGCGCTGGTCGCGGATCACGGTGTCTCCATCAGCAATTCGCCGCACACGGCGCGCCCCGTCACCCCGGTGATCGCGCCGGTCATGAAGTCCGGCGACACCGTGGCCCTGCGCCGGCAGGGGCAGGACCTCAGCTTCGTCAAGATGGGCCTGGGCTGGGATCCGGTGCACGTCCAGCACAAATGGGGTTCGCGGCCGGTCGAGATCGACCTGGACGCCTCCGCCCTGGTCTACGCCGGGCACGATCTGATCGACGCCGCGTACTACGGCCAGCTGGTCACCAAGGACGGGGCCATCCGGCACTCCGGCGACAACCTGACCGGTGAGGGCAAGGGCGACGACGAGACCATCACCGTCGACCTGACCCGGATCGGCCCGCAGGTCACCACCATCGTCTTCGTGATCACCTCCTACGCCGGCCACACCTTCGAACGGGTCCGGAACGCGTTCTGGCGCTTGATCGACGGCACCACCAGCACCGAGCTCACCCGCTCCAACCTGAGCTCCGGCGGCGCGCACACCGGCATGGTGGTGGCCAAGGTGCATCGTGAGGACGGCATCTGGAAGGTGTCGGCGCTGGGCCATCCGATCGAGGCCGGGCACCCGGTCGAGGCGGCCGGCCAGGTGCTCGGATTGCTGTGAGCGGACTCAGTCCACGGTGATGAACCGGCCCAGCTGCGGCACCGCCTCGCCGGGGTGCTTGGCCTGGAAGCCCTCGCCGATGGCCTGCAGTTTCCATTCGCCGCCCGAGCGGAACACCTTCGCCATGGCGATGGCCGTGAACGGCATGCCGCCCGCCAGCGCGTAGCGGGCCAGCTCGGCCTGGGTGGTGTCGTCCACCAGGCGGCAGTAGGCGTTGCTGACCTGTTCGAAGGTGTGGCCCTGGTAGGAGGTCACGATGAACAGCAGCGTATTCACATGGCGCGGAACGCGACTCAGGTCGACCATGATCACCTCGTCGTCGCCGGCCGCGCCCTCACCGGTGAGATTGTCCCCGGAATGCCGGATGGACCCGTCCTTCGAGATCAGCTGACCGTAGTAGGCCACGTCCACCAGATGCCGGTCGGCGAACATGGCCACCCAGGCGTCCAGGTCGATGTTCGCCGCGCGGCGGCCGAACAGTCCGCCCTGTTTGGCCGGGTCCCAGCCCAGGCCCATGCGGATGCGGGTGAGCGCGACCCCGCCCTCCTTGCGCAGCGTGACGCGTTGGCCCTTGGACAGATTCACCGGCTTGGCGCCCGAGAGCCCGCCGTCGGCGGGCTGCGGCGAGTAGGGCGGCGGTGGCGGCGGCTGAGTGTGGCCGGCCGGTGCCGGGGGGACCGGGGGCGGCGCGATGGGTGGCGGATAGGCCGACGGCGGCGGCGGGGGAGCGACAGGTGTCGGCGTGGGACGCGGCGCGTCCTCGACCGTCACCCCGTGATCGCGGACCAGGGCGGCGAATCCGCCCGCGTACCCCTGCCCGACCGCCCGCACCTTCCAGGCGCCGTAGCGCCGGTACAGCTCGACCGCGATGACGATGGACTCGCTCTGCAAGTCCTCGATCTTGTACTCGTACAGCGCGTTCCCGCCCGGATCGGAGACCACCGCGACCGGCGGGGCGATCCGCCCGAAGGTGGCCCCGGTCCCGTCGAGGGTGATCACCGCCCGGATCTGGGTGATCTCGGCGGGCACCTGCGCCAGCGAGACCGCCAGGTCGGCGGGCTGCCCGGACACGCCGTTGCGCAGCCGCACGCCCGGACCGGCCGGTTGGTTGTAGAACACGAAGTCGTTGTCCGAGCGCACTTTCCCTTGCTCGGTCACCAGCAGCGCGGACAATTCGGCGGTGGCCGCGACCCGGACGGAGACCACCACCTCCATCGCGGCCAGTGCGCCGTTCTGACCCTTCACCAGTGTTGTGGACAAGGCCGATCCTCCCGTATCGAAAACGCCCACCTGCCACTCTAGGAGACCGGTCGGCGCTCAGCAGGCGAGCTGGTCGGCCAGGTCCAGGAAATCCACTGCGCTCCTGTCCGCGGGCTGCCGGGAGGTCTCCGCGCAATAGGCGAAAGCCTACGAGATCTAGGCTGCGTTCATGGAGATCGGCCGGGCCAGTCGGACAGCCTTGGCGACCGCGTAGGCTTCGACTCCGTCGCGGCCCGGCCGCTGGCGGAGCTGTTCACCGAATACCTCGGCGAGCCGCTCGCCGGCCTGCCCGCCCGGAACCGGCCCGCGCCCCTGCTGCACGCCGCCGCCGGGGCGTGAGCCCACTTTCCCCGCAACGGCCCTGATCCCCGCCAATGCGGCAGGGTCGCAATGGTGGCGGTCCGCAGGAACTTGTTGGCCACCCAGGCGAGCGGTCTGGTCCGCGCACCGCCCGGCTCGCTGCCCGTCGACAAGCGATCGCGACCGTCATAGCCGAAAGTGCCAGGTCGCGACCCTCGACTGTGACAAGGCTCACTATACAGGTGACTAGGTCGTTACCAATGTGCCATTGACAACTGGCACATTGAATCGCGATGCTGGGCCCATGAGGACGAGGTCAATGGCGACCTTCCCGCCGGCGGCGGTCCCCACCCGGGCGGCGACGCGGACGCGACTCGCGGCCGCGGCGTCGGTGGTGGGGATACGCCAGGTCAATGGGTGGTTGCCGAACAATCGAATCGGAATCGAGGCCGGGCGCGCGCTCATCGCCGCGATCATGGCGGCGGGCGGACCCACCCCGGCGGGGACCGCGGTCACCCCGGTGCGCTCCGGCGGCGTGCGCGGCGAATGGGTCCGGGCCGCCGGTGTGCGGCACGGTGATCGGGCCATCTATTACCTGCACGGCAGCGGCTACGTGGTGTGCTCGGCCAAGACCCATCGCGGACTCGCGGCCCGGCTGTCCAAGGTCACCGGGCTGCCGGTGTTCGTGGTGGACTACCGGCTCGCGCCCGAGCACCCGTTCCCCGCGGCCGCCGACGACGCCGCGGCGGGCTACCGGTGGCTGCTCGAACATGGTTACCGCGCCGGCGATCTGGTGATCGGCGGCGACTCGGCGGGCGGCCACCTGGCCCTGGACCTGCTGCTGCAGAACGCGATCGACGGCACCGCGCAGCCCGCGGGCGCGTTCATGTTCTCGCCGCTCATGGATCCGACCCTGAGCCTGGCCGAGCGCCGCGACCGGGTGCTGCCCGATCCCATGGCCCCGGCGCACACCGGGCGGCGGCTCATCGAGCTGTACACCGCCGCTGAGCCCGCCGATTCGCCCCGGCTGCGGCTGACCATCCCCGCGGGCGCGGCGCTGCCGCCGCTGTTCGTGCAGGCCAGCGTGGGGGAGATGCTCGCCGACGACGCCCGCCACCTGCGCGATATGGCCGCCGCGGCGGGTGTGCCGTGCGAACTGGAGCTGTGGCCCGGGCGCATCCACGTCTTCCAGGCACTGCCGCTGCTGGTGCCCGAGGCCGGGCCCGCGCTGCGGCGCGCCGCCGGGTTCGTGACCTCGGCACTGGCGCAATCGGATTCGACGCCACGAAAGCGGGTGGGCTGACATGTGGCCGATCGACGAAGTGAAGTTCGCGCTCGGCGGCGAGCGCCGCTCCCAGCGTGCCAAGGCCGTGGTCACCGGCGCGGGCAGCGGGATCGGGCGGGCGTTCGCGCTCGAGCTCGCCGCCCGCGGGGGTGCGGTCGTGTGCGCCGACATCGACAAGGACCGCGCCGACGAGACCGTGCGGCTCATCGAACGCACCCACGGGCGCACCGCGCACGCGGTGCGCTGCGACGTGTCCCGGCGCGAGGACGTGGAGAGCCTGGCCCTGCACACGGAACTGCTGTTCGGTGGCGCGCCGACCCTGGTGATCAACAACGCGGGCGTCGGCATCGGCGGAAAGCCGGTGGGCGACATCGGCTTCGGTGACTGGGAATGGGCGCTCGGCATCAACCTGTGGGGCGTCGTGCACGGCTGCGAGATCTTCGCGCCCCAGCTGCGCGCGGCCGGACGCGGCGGCATCATCAATGTGGCCTCGGCCGCCGGCTTCGCGGCCGCGCCCGGGATGGCCGCCTACAACGTGTCCAAGGCGGCGGTGGTGTCGTTGTCGGAGACCATGGCGGCCGAGCTGGCGGGCAGCGGGGTCGCGGTCACCGCGCTGTGCCCGACCTTCGTGCGCACCAATGTGGTGACCGACGGCCGGATCACCTCGGGCTCCTCCCGATTGGCGGACGGGCTGATGCGCTGGACCGGTTTCTCGCCCGAGTCGGTGGCCCGCACCACCCTCGACGCCCACGACCGGGGCGCGCTGTACGTGCTGCCGCAGCTGGACGCCCGCGTGGTCTGGCACCTGAAGCGGCACTTCCCGGCCCTCTACGCCCAAGCCCTCGGCGTCCTCAATCGTGTGCTGCCGCAGCAGGACACGGCGGCGACCGGCGCGAACCTCCAGAAGACAGGAGTCTGACATGTCTGCGAAAACCACCTCCTTCGACTTCGACGCCATGCTGGCCAAGATCAAGTCCAGGCAGTGGGCGCTGGCCGACATCGACTGGGACGCACCGGGAGCCGAGCTCATCGACCCGGCCCTGCACGCCAAGCTGAAGCCGTTCATGGCCGATCTCATGTGGATCGAGAACGTCGGCGCGCGCGGCTTCGCGGCCATGGCCAAGAAGGCCCCGACCCCCACACTGGCCGAGATCTACCGCTACTTCCACGCCGAGGAGCAGCGCCACGCCAATGCCGAGCTGGCGCTCATGCGTCGCTGGGGCATGCTCGAGGGCGACGAGATCCCCGAGCCCAATATCAACGTCAAGCTGGTCATCGACTTCCTGGACAAGTACTCCGACGGCATGTCGCTGTCCTTCCTGGGCACCGTCATCCCCATGCTCGAGGTGGCCCTCGACGGCGCGCTGATCAAGTTCGTCACCGACGAGATCGCCGACCCGATCGCGCAGGAGGTCTTCAAGAAGATCAACAATGACGAATCCCGGCATCTGGCCACCGATTACGCGGTCATGGAACTGCTCGGGCACGCCAGCGCCCGCAAGCTGGCCATCGACCTGGTGGGCGGCTGGGTCAAGCCGTCGCTGTTCATCGGGCTGCTCAGCTATATCCCGCTGCTGAACAAGATGCGCGACAATATCGTCGACATGGGCGTGAGCGAGGAGAAGCTCTACGCCGCCATGGCCCGCTTCAAGCAGGTCGGCGAGCGCGCGCCGATCGTGAACCGGCTGCCCATGTACCGGTTCGTGAAGATGCACTCCGACTGGGTCGTCAACCGCGAACACCCGTATCACCTGTTCGCGGACGCCATGGTCAAGGTCACCGGGGCCATCCCGGACCGCCTGCTGCCCACGCAGCCGACCTGGTCCAAGGAACTCACCTACGAGCCCGTCGCGTGAACGCCGTGAGCAAGCCACTGGACGTGGCGATCATCGGAGCCGGATTCGCGGGCATCGGCGCCGCCATCAGGTTGCGGCAGAAGGGGATCGGCGACTTCGCCGTCTTCGAGCGTGGCGACCGGGTCGGCGGCACCTGGCGCGACAACACCTACCCGGGCGCGGCCTGCGACATCCCGTCGCGGCTGTACTCCTACAGCTTCGCGCCCAACCCGGACTGGTCGCGCACCTACTCCGGCAGCGCCGAGATCCTCGGCTACATCGACTCCATGGTGGCGGAGTCGGGCATCGCGCCGCACCTGCGCTTCGGGCACAACGTGACCGGCATCGTGTTCGACGACGAGACCGGGCTGTGGACGCTGTCGTTCGGCGCCGGACGGCGAAAAGTGCGGGCGCGCACCGTGATCCTCGCCTCGGGCCCGCTGTCCAATGCCGGGTTCCCCGATATCGCGGGCATCGACGGCTACGAGGGCCACAAGATCCACAGCGCCCGCTGGGATCACGACTACGACTTCACCGGCAAGAAGGTGGCCGTGGTCGGCACCGGCGCGAGCGCCGTGCAGATCATCCCCGAACTGGTGAGACAGGCCGCCTCGGTGAAGGTCTTCCAGCGCACGCCCGGCTGGGTGCTGCCGCGGGTGAACCGGCGCACCAACGGCCTCACCAAACAGCTGTACCGGCAGCTGCCGGTCACCCAGTCGCTGGCCCGGGAGGCCTGGTTCTGGGGCCACGAGTCGGTGGCGCTGGGCGTGGTGTGGAATACGCCGCTGACCCGGGTCGTCGAATCGGTCGCCTTGCTGCACCTGCGTTCCCAGGTGCGTGACCCGTGGCTGCGACGGCAGCTCACCCCCGATTTCCGGGCCGGCTGCAAGCGGCTGCTGATGAGCAGCGAGTACTACCCGGCTCTGCAGGCCGACAACTGCAAACTCATCACCTGGCCGATCGCCGAACTGTCCCCGCACGGCATCCGTACCGCCGAGGGCATCGAGCACCGCTTCGACTGCATCGTCTTCGCCACCGGGTTCGAGGTGTCCAAACAGGGCTCCCCGATTCCGGTGACCGGGCGCGGCGGCCGGGTGCTGGCCGACGAATGGCGCGGCGGCGCATACGCGTTCAAGAGCGTCACGGTGGCCGGATACCCCAACCTGTTCCTCACCTTCGGGCCGAACTCGGGGCCGGGCCACAATTCGGCGCTGGTCTACATGGAGGCGCAGATCGACTACCTCACCGACGCCATCAAGATCGTGCTCGACCGCGGGCTGCGCACGCTCGAGGCCCGGCAGGATCGGCAGGACCGCTACAACCGCGGCCTGCAGCGCCGGTTGACCGCCACCACCTGGAACTCCGGGTGCAGCAGTTGGTATCTCACCGAGGACGGGTTCAACGCGACCATGTACCCCGGTTTCGGCAGCCAGTACGCCCGGCAGCTGGCCAGGGTGGATCTGGCGGATTTCCACCTGCGCTAGGGTGCTGAGCAGCAGCGCCAATGCTCTGGCGGAGCCGGGGATCGCCGGCGGAAGGGACGGGAACAGGACGAATGGCGGAGTACCGCATCGACGATCTCGCCCAGGCCGCCGGCACCACGACGCGCAATGTGCGCGCCTATCAGGAGAAGGGGCTGCTGCCCACGCCCACCCGCCGCAGCGGGCGCGCGCTCATCTACGACGACACCCACCTGGCCCGGCTCCGCATCATCGACGCGCTGCTGCAGCGCGGGTTCACCATCGCCCACATCGCCGACTTCATCACCAGCTGGGAGACCGGCAAGGATCTCACCGAGATCCTCGGGCTGCAGAGCGCGGTCACGGACAGCTGGGGCAAAACCGAAGAGCCGGTGGCGATTCCGCGTGAGCTGGTGGACACGTTCTTCGGCGACACCGAAGCGCACCAGGTCGACCGCGACCAGCTGGAGCGGCTGGAGAAGCTCGGCATGGTGCGGCTGCGCGACGAGACCGTCGAGCTCACCCGGCCCGAACTGCTCGGCATCTTCGCCGACCTCAGCTCCTACGGCTTCGGGCTGCCCGAACTCATCGACCTGCACGCGGCCATCACCGAGCGGCTCGAATCGATCGCCCGGCTCATGGTGGTGGCGGCCAAGGACCACATCGAGTCCGCGCACGGACCCGGGTGGCTGCCCGAGACCGACGCGGAGATCGCCGAAACCACCGGGATGCTCAACCATTTCCGGGAACTCGGGACCCGCTCGGTGCGCGACAGCCTCGATCAAGCGCTCGACAAGGTGCTGCACGCCGAACTCGGCGCGTACCTGGAGACGGCCGCCCGCCGCCGCGCGCAGGACTGATCGGCGCGGGGCGGGATCGATTCAGCGCGGGGCGGGATCGATTCAGCGCAGGGCGGCGCGGGCTCCGGCGGCCTCGAGTTTGATCCGGGCGGCTTCGGCCGAGTCCTTGTCGACCTTCTCCAGCACCGCCTTCGGCGCGGACTCGACCAGATCCTTGGCCTCCTTGAGGCCGAGCCCGGGAATGATCTCCCGCATGGCCTTGATGACCTGAATCTTCTTGTCCCCGAAGGATTCCAGCACGAGATCGAATTCGTCCTGTTCGTCGGCCGTCTCGGCCGGGGCCGCGTCCACCGCGACTTGGACGGCCACCGGCGGCGCGGCGCTCACGCCGAATTCTTCCTCGAACGCCTTCAGGAACTCCGAAAGTTCCAGCAGCGTCATCCCTTTGAATACGTCGAGCAGTTCGACGACGGTCATCTTGGCCATGATGTAACCCCTTGCAACGCTGACCAGGCGATACAAGTAATTCTAGGCGGAAGGAACCGCCAAGGTCATCAGATATTCGCGCTCCCCGCGTGTCAGCGGGCGTGGCGCGCCGTCGGCGGTCGCCACGAGCGTGGAAGTCGCGGAGAGATAAAGGTATTCGCCATCGCGAACCTCGTGGCGCAGGGTGAACGAGGTGGTGCCGACCTTCGCCACCGCGGAGCTGACCGTCACCGGCGCGGCTCGGAACACCAGCGGCATACGGTAGCTCAGCCGCTGACCGGCCACCACCGCGCCCCACGGCTGCCCATCGGATGCGTAGCGCTGCAGCAGGTCCGCGCGCGCCTCGTCGAGGTACTGGGCGAACACCACATTGTTGAGGTGCTGCTGCGCGTCCATATCGGTGCGGCGCAACTGGATGTCGTAGGTGTGCATCAGGCTTCCAGATCCTTCAACAGCAGGCGCTGATCGTCGGGCAGCGGCCGCGACCGCTGGGTGTCCTGGTCGAAGGCGACCATGGTGCACACGGCCGTCGAATACACCACGTCGTCGTCGCGGATCTCCTGCCGCAGTACGAAGGAGGAGGTGCCGACCTTCGAGACCCACGTCTCGATGCGCACCGGCTGCGGGCGATAGCGCAGCGGCGTCAGATAGTCGATATCCATCTGCGCGACCACGTTGGCCCCGCCGAACCCGCGCGTCCAGAACAGATCGATACGGGATTCCTCCAGGTAGCGCAGGTGCGCCGCATTGTGCACATGCCCGTCGGAGTCCATATCGGACCACCGCAGCGGGCATTGGAAAAGATGTCGGGCCACCCCGCATTCATATCAAGCGGGCCGGGGCGGCAACCTTCCGGCCATCGTCGCGATGGCCGAATTTGCAAGAGTCGTGTCGTTGACGCCACCGCGCCCGGGCAGCAGGCTGAAGACATGCGGGTGGTGCTGATGGTGGTGTTCGACGGATTCCAGCTGACGGATCTGGCCGGGCCCGCCGACGTCTTCACCGCGGCCGGGCTGCTCGGTGACGGGCCCGGCTACCGTGTCGAACTGGCCGCGGCGCAGGCCGGTCCGGTGCGGTCCTCCTGCGGTATCGAGGTGACGGCCCCGCACGGGCTCGACACCTGGACCGGGCCGCTGGACCTGCTGCTGGTCGTGGGCGGCCTGAGTCTGTGGGCCACGTCCGACCACGGGGAACTGGTCGCCGGGATCCGGCGGGTGGCCGCGGACGCGCGGCGGGTGGGCTCGGTCTGTTCGGGCGCGTTCCTGCTGGCCGGCGCGGGTCTGCTGGACGGCCGCCGCGCCACCACGCATTGGGCGGGCGGCGAGCTGCTGGCCCGGCGATTCCCGGCCGTCACCACCGAACCCGACCGCATCTACGTCCGCGACGGACCGATCTGGACCTCGGCCGGGGTGACCGCGGGCATCGATCTGGCGCTGGCCATCGTGGCCGCCGACCACGGCCCCCAGCTGGCGCGGGATGTCGCGCGCTGGATGGTGGTGTACCTGCATCGGCCCGGTGGGCAGAGCCAGTTCAGCGCACCGCTGTCGGTCAACTCGCCCAAACGCGATCCGCTGCGCGAACTTCAGGCCTGGATGGAGGAGCATCCGGACGCGGACCTGTCGCTGCCCGCGCTGGCCGAGCGGGTCGGCATGAGCACCCGGCACTTCTCCCGCGTCTTCGCCGGCGAGACCGGGACCACGCCCGCCCGCTATGTGGAGCGGGTGCGCATCGCCGCCGCCCGGCGTCTACTGGAGACCGGCGATCAGCCGATGGACCGGGTCGCGGCCGCGGTCGGCCTGGGCAGTCCCGAGACCCTCTACCGAATCTTCCACCGCCATCTGGGCATACCGCCGGGCGAGTACCGCGCCCGGTTCACGAATTCCGAAGGAGAGCGTGTCCCATGACATTCCAGATCGCCATCGTGCTCTACCCGGGCATGACCGCGCTCGACGTGATCGGACCCTACGAGGTGCTGCGCGGGATCCCCGACAGCGAGATCCGTTTCGTCGCCAAGCGGGTCGGCCCGGTCATCGCCGACAGCGACGTGCTGGCACTGGGCGCGACCCACACCTTCGCCGAGACGCCCGCACCCGATCTGGTGCTCGTCGGCGGCGGCGAGCAGGGCACCACCGGCGCCATGGCCGACCGGGAGCTCATCGACTGGCTGCGGGCGGTGCACCCGAAGACCCAGTGGACCACCTCGGTCTGCACCGGGTCACTGATCCTGGCGGCAGCCGACATCCTGCGCGGCGAGCCCGCCACCACGCACTGGCTCGGGCAGCCCGCGCTCGCGCCCTTCGGCGCCGAATCGCGCCCCCACGATCGCATCGTGCACAGCGGCAAGATCGTCACCGCCGCAGGCGTTTCCGCCGGCATCGACCTCGGGCTGTGGCTGGTCGGCCGGATCGCGGGCGAGGAGCGGGCGCGGATGACCCAGCTCTACATCGAGTACGACCCGCACCCGCCGTTCGACACCGGCCACCCCGACAAGGCGAGCGCCGACCTGCTGCGCAAGACCCGTCTGCTCGCCACCAAACGCTCGGCCAAGCCCAAGGTGCCGCTGGAGGTGGCCACCGCCTTCTGGCGACTGACGCTGAATCGCATGCGGGATCGGGCCGCCGCGCGCCGCTGAATTCCCGTACCGTCGGAAGGGTGAGCGAGCTGCTCGGCGACCACTTCCTCGCCAATCCGCATGCGTACTACCGGCTTTGGCGCGAGGAGGGACCGGTGCTGCGGGTGCGGTTCGGGGACGGCGTGGAACGCTGGCTCATCATCGGCTACGAGGAGGCCCGCGCCGCGCTCGCGGATCCGCGGCTGCGCAAGGACATCGACCTGCTCGAATCGGTGATCGCCCGCAAGCACGCCGGGCCCTGGGAGGGCCCGCGCACCCACGACGGGCTGCGGCACATGCTCAATGCCGACCCGCCCGACCACACCCGGCTGCGGCGGGCGGTCTCGCAGGCGTTCACCGCGCGGCGGGTGGCGGCATTGCAACCGGTCATCGAGCGGACGGCGCGAGAACTGCTGGACGCCATGGCCGATCACGACGAGGTCGATCTGCTGCGGGCCTTCGCCGTGCCGCTGCCGGTGGCGATCATCTGCCATCTGCTGGATGTGGACATCGAGGACCAGGGCACTTTCCGGGAGTGGACCAAGGCGCTGGTCGGCACCCTCGAACCCGGGGTGGATCCGGCCCGAGCGCACGGCGAGATGGTGGCCTTCCTGCGGAACCTGCTGCGGCGCAAGCGCGCCGAGCCGGGCGAGGACCTGCTCTCGGCGCTGGCCACCGACGCCGACGCCCGGCTCGACGAGGGCGAACTGATCGGGATGGCGCTGCTGCTCCTGGTCGCCGGACACGAGACCACGGTGAACCTGATCGGCAACGGCATGCTGGCGCTGCTGCGCGACCGGCCCTGGCTGGACCGGCTGTGCGCGGCGCCGGAGCTGATCCCGGCCGCCGTCGAGGAATTCCTGCGCTACGACGGGCCCGTCGACCTGGCCACGCTGCGCTTCACCGCCGAGCCGATCACGGTGGGCGACAGCGTCATTCCCGCGGGCGAGCTGGTGCTGGTGGCCCTGGCCGCGGGCAACCGGGACCCGCGCCACTTCACCGACCCGCACCGCCTC
This sequence comes from Nocardia sp. NPDC004582, assembly GCF_053602115.1. Taxonomy (NCBI): domain Bacteria; kingdom Bacillati; phylum Actinomycetota; class Actinomycetes; order Mycobacteriales; family Nocardiaceae; genus Nocardia; species Nocardia sp. NPDC004582. The sequence continues at coordinate 58,605 of NZ_JBSGCY010000023.1, forward strand.
GACCCGCTGGCCGACCACGTCGCGCACCTGGGCTTCGGCCACGGCGTCCACTACTGCGTCGGCGCGCCGCTGGCCCGGCTCGAGGCCCGGGTCGCGTTCACCCAACTGCTGGAACGGTTCCCGGACCTCGAACTCGCCGTGGACGAGTCGGCGCTGCGCTGGCACCCGAACCCGGTGATCCGCGGCCTGAAGCGGCTGCCGGTGCGCCTGCGGAAGTGAACTCCGGCGACCGGGGATCTCCTGGGCGGCTAGCTGAGGGTCTTCAGCGCCGCGCCGTCGTACGGCTTCAGTTCGTCGAGCCGCCCCGCCAGGACCTTGGCCGCCCACTCCGGGTCCTGGAGCAGGGCCCGGCCGACGGCGACCAGATCGAATTCGTCGCGCTCCAACCGATCGAGGAGATTGTCGAGACTGCCGAGTTCGGCCCCCACACCGGCGAACGCGCGCAGGAACTCGCCGTCGAGGCCGACCGAACCGACGGTGATGGTGGTCTTGCCGGTGAGCTTCTTGGTCCAGCCGGCCAGGTTCAGATCCGAGTCCTCGAATTCCGGCAGCCAGTAGCGGCGGGTGGAGGCGTGGAAGGCATCGACGCCGGCCGCCGCGAGCGGGGTCAGGATCGCCTCCAGCTCCTGCGGGGTCTCGGCGAGCCGCGCGTCGTAGGCGTCCTGCTTCCACTGCGAGTACCGGAAGATGATCGGGAATTCGGGCGAGACGACCGCCCGGACCGCCGCCACGATCTCGGCCGCGAATTTGGTCCGCGCCACGGCATCTCCGCCGTAGGCGTCGGTGCGCCGGTTCGTCCGTGCCCACAGGAACTGGTCGAGGAGGTAGCCGTGGGCGCCGTGCAGTTCGACGCCGTCGAAGCCGATGCGTTCTGCGGCCGCGGCGGCCTCGGCGAACGCGCCGATGACGTCGTCCAGATCCTGCCGGGTCATCGCGTTGCCGGTGCCCTCGGTGCCGTCCACGCGGATACCGGACGGGCCGACGGCGGGCGCTTCGGTGACGGGTCCCTCGCCCTGATTGCGAACCATGCCGATATGCCACAGCTGCGGCACGATGGTGCCGCCCGCGGCGTGCACATCCGCGGCCACCTTCGCCCACCCGGCCAGCTGCTCTTCGCCGTGGAAGCGCGGCACCCGATCGCTCTGACCGGCCGAATCGTGGCCGACATAGGTTCCTTCGGTGACGATCAGCCCGACCCCGGCGGCGGCGCGGCGGGCGTAGTAGGACCGCACATCGTCCCCGGGAACGCCGCCGGGAGAGAACATGCGCGTCATCGGCGCCATCACGATGCGATTGGGAACGGTCAGCCCGTTCAATGTGACGGGCCGAGACAGAACCTGAGCCGTGCGGGCGGCGTCGGACGCGGTGACGGTCAAGGGACTCTCCTCATGGTTACTTGCCAACCTAGATGGTTGAGAACTTCAAGCATTGCGGTAGACGCTAGTGGTGAATATTTGAGATCGTCAAGTTTCTGTGGATAGGCTTATTCATATGGCAGCAGGTCCCCGCGTCGACACCGCTCAGCTCATGGAGCTGCTCTCGGTGTCACTCGGCGCCTACTACGGCGACTTCACCCTCGCCGCGGCGAGCGAGAACCTCACCGCGATCCAGGGCAAGGCGCTGACCGTCCTGCGCCGCGGCCCGATCGCCATGCGCGCCCTGGCCGAGATCATGACCTGCGACGCCTCCAACGTGACCGGCATCATCGACCGGCTGGAGAAGCGCGGTCTCGTCCGCCGCGAGGCCAGCGCCTCGGACCGGCGCGTCACGAACCTCGTCATCACCGCCGAGGGCGAACGGGTCGCCGACGCCATCCGGGCGAAGATGCACACCACCCGCGAGGGCCTGGACAACCTCGACCCCGAGGACCGGGACCACTTGTACGCCTTGCTGAAACGGGTCTTCCTCACCCGCCCCACCGCTCGACCGGAGTGACCGACAACGGCAGCGCGTGAGCGATGAATTTCGGTCGGTGGCGAGGTCTATATCTCTGAACTGACGTTCGAATTGTTCATCGAGCCAAAAGAGTTGATCTTTCATGACCGTATTCGCCATCTACGGGGCCACCGGTCACACCGGCCGTCTCGTCGCCGCCGATCTCATCGCACGAGGGAAGGAAGTGGTTGTCTCCGGGCGCGATCCGGAAGCCCTGGCCGCCCTGGGTCATTCGTGGGTGATGCCCGCCGCGCTGGACGATCCGGCGGCGCTGCGGGCGCTGGCCGAGGCCGCCGACGTGATCATCCACTGCGCGGGACCTTTCGCCACCACCGGACTGCCCGTGGCAACCGCCGCCGTCGAGGGCGGCTGCCACTACGTCGATCACGCGGTGGAGGTGCACCATGTGAAACGGCTGTTCGACGACTTCGCCGAACCCGCTCAGCGGGCCGGGATCACCATGCTGCCGAGCGTGAGTTTCTATGGGGGACTGGGCGATCTGCTCGCGGGGGCCGTCGCGCGCGCAGCGTCCGGCATCGACCGGATCACCGTGGCCTACCACGTCACCAACTGGATGATGACCCACGGCGCGGTGGAGACCGCGCGACTGCTGTTCGCCGACACCGACCGCATCGGCTACGAGGACGGGCAGCCCCGCTACGGATTCGTGGAACCGCGGCAGGCGATCTTCGCGTTCCCGCCGCCGGTCGGGCCGCGGCCCATGATCGCGCCGGTGCCGTTCCCCGAAGCGGTCACCGTACCCCGGCACACCCGCACGAAAGCGGTTGAGGCGCAGCTGACCGCGCACACCTTCGCCGAGGATCAGGCCTTCACCAGCGAGCAGGTCGATCCGGCCGCCCGCGCCGACAGCCGATTCATGATCGCCGCCCAGGTGCTCGCGTCCAGCGGGTCGGCGTCCGGGACCCTGACCGGGCGGGACCTGTGGTCGGCGGCCGCGCTGGCCTCGGTGGAGGCGGCGGTGCGGCTCACCGAGGGCACCGTGAAGAGCGGAGTCGCCAGTCCCGCCGAGGCTTTCGAGGCGGCCGGCTTCCTGCGGGCTCTCGCCGCGCGCGAGGCCTTCGAACTCCGGCTGCCGGAACAGGCGTGAGGAGCCCGACCATGGAACCGATTCTCGTCACCGGCGCGGCCGGGGGCAGTCAGGGCGGCACCGGCCGCCGCGTCGCCGAGACCCTGCTGCGCGCGGGTCTGCCGGTGCGCGCCTTCGTACACCGCGACGACGGCCGCGCGGCCGAACTGAAGGACCTGGGCGCGGAGGTGGTGGCCGGTGATCTGCGCGAGATCAGCGCCGTGACACCCGCCCTCCAGGGCGTGCGCCGCGCCTACTTCACCTATCCGGTGACCGCCGGAATGCTGGACGCCGCGGCGGTTCTCGCGGCCGTCGGCAAGCGGACCGGGCTGGAGCGGGTGGTCGCCACCTCCCAGCTCGGCTCCGATCCGCAGGCGGGCACCCCGCACATGCGGCGGCATTGGGTGGCCGAGCAGGTCCTGGACAACGCCGGTATCGGCGCGGTGCACCTGCGGGCCGCGGTGTTCTTCGAGAACCTGCGGGTGGCCATCGGGGACCGGGGCGAGCTGGCGCTGCCGCTCGGCTCGCCCGACACCGTGCTGCCGCTCATCGCGGGCGCGGACGTGGCGGGCGTCGGGGCCGGGGTGCTGCGCACCGCGGGCCCGGTGGATCCGGTGCTGTGGCTGGCCGGGGAGATCATGACCGTCGGCGAGGCCGCCGACATACTCGGCGTCCCTTACCGGAACGTGGATCCGGTCGCATGGTCCGACTGGGCCATGACGGTGTACCGCGACGACGTGACCGTGGAACACCTGACCCACCTGTGGACCATGTTCGCGGCCATCGGCTCCGGGCATGAGCTGTTCCGGGTCACCGAATCCATCGAGCGCTTCACCGGGCGGCCGCCGATCACCCTGCGGGAGTTCACCGCCGGGGCCTGAGGCCGATCAGGCCAGCCAGCGTCCGCGCCGCAGCACCCGGCGCAGGCCCAGCTGGTCCGGGGCGACGGTGCAATCGATCACCGCCCGCCTCGTCCGCAGTGGAGGAATACTTGGTGGCCGCTAGGGCGCACGCCGCGAACCACAT
>NZ_JBSGCY010000024.1:0-61926 GCF_053602115.1 Nocardia sp. NPDC004582
GTTCGTGGGAGCCGGCGGATACGCGCTGAAGCTGCTGCAGCGGGCCCGCGTCCCCGAGGTGCGCGGCTACGGCGTCTTCCCGGTCGCCGCGCCGGGCGAGATCCATCGCCGCCCGGAACGCGTCCCGCACGCCGATCCCCGTCCGATCCAACGCTGTCCGGACCGGGCCGCGCCACCGCCCGCCCTGCGTACCCTGGGCTCCGACCCCGCGCTGCACCGCACCGAATCCGGCAGGCGGTTGCTGGACCTGCTGGCCGTCGTCCCCGCCGATCCGGCGACCTGGGCCGAGCTGATCTGTGATCTCCCGCCCTATCAGGCCGCCTTCCTCGCCGAATTGGCCGCCGAGCAGGCCGAGAACTGGTCGGCCCTGGCCCGTGCCGCGACCCGGCAAGCGGTGACGGAGGAGACCACCGCGGCATAAGGGTGTGGCGCGCGTCGGGGCCCGAGTCCGGGCCCATGACAAAATGTTGAAGAGCGTGGTGGTGTATCGATCGGAGTAGGTGCGTTGCAGGGGGTCCGGCGAGTCGAGGTCCGCGGCGGCGAGGGGGCCGATTCGGGCCGGCTGTTCGAACAGTGGGAGGCCGGGCTCAGCGAAGCCTATGTGCCGCTGGCGGTATCGCCCGGCGAGCAGGAGAGCTTCCGGGGCTGGATCGTGCACGGCCGCTACAACGAGGTCGAGTTGTCCACCTTGGGCGCGAGCAAGCAGCGGGTCCATCGCACCCGCACCCTGATCGCCCGCACCGATGACGAGTTCCTGCACACCAGCATTCAGATCGCGGGCCACGGCCGGCTGCATCAGGACGGCCGGGTCGCGGAGGTGGGTCCCGGGGAGCTGGTGTTCTACGACAGCACCCGCCCGTATCACTGGGAATTCGAGGGCGAATGGGAGATGTCCGCGGTGCAGGTGCCGCTGAGCCGGTTGCGGCAGCGCGCCGGTATCGCCCCCTCGGAGATCCCGACCGCGACCACGGTGGTGGAGAACAGTCCCGCCGGTCTGGTCACCGGCTTCCTGCGCGAGCTGACCGAATTGCAGAACACCGACCCGGCGCAGGCCGCGGTACTGGCGGGTTCGGCGGTGGATCTGCTGTCCTCCGCGATCGCCCTGACCGCCGGTCGTCCGATCCCGGGCGCGGCGTCGGAGACCCTCACCCGCCGTCAGGTCCTGGATTTCCTCCGCAAGCACTGCCTCGACGCGAGGCTCACCGTGGAGGGGATCGCGGCGGGCTGCGGCGTGTCCCGGCGGACGCTGTACCGGGTGCTGGAGGAGTTCGAGGAGGGCCCGGCGACGCTGCTGCGGCGGATGCGGGTCGAGTACGCGTGCGGATTGCTCACCGCGCGAAGGGATCTCCCGGTGGCCGCGGTCGCGCACAGTTCCGGCTTCACCAACGAACGGCAGTTCTATCGTGCTTTCCGGGTCGAGATGGGCACCACCCCGTCGGCCTATCGCGAGACCGGCGCCCACTGATCGGATCGCGCTTCCGGGCGTGAACCTCGCCGTTGATCGGACCGCGCCCGTCTGCTAGCTTCTACGTATCTACTTAGTAGGTACGTAGAAATGCTTGGGTCGTAGACCACCTGCGACCCGGGGACGCCGTGGGGACGGCGTCGTGGCGGCGGCGGCCTTGTGCGGACCCCCTCATCGCGCACAACGCCGCCGAAACCACAAGGGGCGGGGCCGCGTTCCAGCGGCCCCGCCCCGAGCGGTGGTCTTCGGTCCTACGCCGCGCTCAGACGCGGGCGCGGATCCACTTGTAGATCGCCAGCACCACGACCGCGCCGACGATCGCACCCAGGAAGGCGTGCTTGACCGGCGGATGCACGCTGAACTCGTGCGGCGAGAACAGCAGGCTGCCGAGCGTTCCGCCGACATAACCGCCGACGATGCCGAGCACGCCGGTCCAGATGATGCCGAAGTCCTCCTTGCCGGGGACGATCAGTCGCGCGATCGCGCCCGCGATCAGGCCGATGATGATCATCGTGATGATGCCGCCCATGACATGCTCCTTGCCGTTGGGTTCGGGTGCATCGACCGTAGCAGGGCGAAGGCCCGTGATGAGCGAGCCGAAACACCCCAATTCGCCCGTGGCGGACACGGTCACACGAGCGGTCAGACCAGATGCAGCGGCAGGGCGGCGATGTCGTTCTGCGTCATGACCGGAAGATTCACGATCTCCGAATCCGCCCCGGCCAGCCGCAGCGCCGGGAACCGGTCGAACAGCGCGGGCAGCGCGATGGCCGCCTCCAGCCGCGCCAGCGCCGCGCCCGGGCAGATGTGCGGGCCGTACCCGAAGGAGATATTGCGGTGCGCGGTCGGCCGGGTGATGTCGAATTCGTCGGCGTCGTCGCCGAATACGCCGGTGTCGCGCCCGATCGCGCGATACGACATGACCACGCCCTCACCCTGCTCGATCACGGTGTCACCGACCGTGATGTCCTCGGTGGCGAAACGCATCAGCAGGTGGGTGACGGGCCCGTCGTAGCGCAGCGACTCCTCGATGACCTGCTTCCACTCCACCTCGTCGGACCGCACCCGGGCCAGCTGCTCGGGCCGGTTCAGCAAGGCGCGCACCGTGTTCAGGATCAGGCTGACGGTGGTCTCGTGCCCGGCGGCGACCAGCGCCTTGAGGTTGCCGACCACCTCTTCCTCGGTGAGCGGCTCGCCGCCCTCGTCGGCCAGGATGAGCGCGCTGGTGAGATCGTCGGTGGGGGTGGCGGTCTTGCGGCGGACCATCTCGGTGAAGTAGACGTCCATATCCTCGATGACCCGCAGCCGCTCGTCCTGCGGGGTCATCATGGAGAAGAACTTCTTGTACCAGTCCAGCAGCATGGGGTGGTCCGCGCGCGGCACCCCCATCAGCTCGGAGATCACCCGCATGGGCAGCGGGTAGGCGAAGACCTGCTTGAGGTCGACCACCGCGCCCTCACCGCCCGCCTCGCCGAGGTCATCGAGCAGCTCCTTGGTGAGCCGTTCGATGGTGGGACGCAGCTCTTCCAGCCGGCGCGGGGTCAGCGCCTGGGTGGTCTTGATGCGCAGGCGGCGGTGTTCGGGGCCGTCCACGGTGAACATGGACCGCCCGGCGTCGATCATGCCGATCAGCGGCCACTGCCGGGTGATCACGCCGTCCCGGAACAGCTTCCAGGCGTTGATGTCCTTGACCAGCCGGGTGTCGGTGAGCAGCTGCCGGGCCACGGCGTGATCGGTGACGGTCCAGGCGGGCGCGCCCAGCAGGTCGATGCGGGTGATCGATCCGGCGGCGCGCAGACGGGTGGTCTCACCGGCGAGATCGCCGACCATCGGATCAATGGTGATGGCATGCGGGCAGGGGGAACTCACTGGAAACCTCCGAGAGCGCGAACAGGTGTGAAAACAACGGGCAGAGAAGTCATTCCGCACAGGAACGGGGAGGGCCGGCGCACCAGGCTCGCCGCGGGCACCGCCAGGTCGATGTCGGGCAGCCGGTCCAGCAGCACCTCGATGCCGGTACGCGCCACCGTCTCCGCGATCTGCTGCGCCGGGAACGGGCACCGGTACTCGCCGTGACTGAACGCGAAGTGGGCGTTGTTGCCGGTGTGGATGCCGTCGCCGACCGATTGGCGCACATGCGGATCGGTATTCGCCGCGGCCAGTCCGAGCAGCACCAGATCACCGGCGCGAATCTGGATGTCCGCCAGCCGGGTGTCGCGGGCGGCCCAGCGCCCGGCCAGGATCGAGTTGGGGGAGTCCTCCCACAGCACCTCGTTCATGGCCTGGTCCACGCTGCGCCGGCCACCGCCCAGCGCGGCCGCGAACCGGTCGTCGGTGAGCATCAGCCGCACCGAGTTGATCAGCCAGTCCGCGGTGGGCAGATGCCCAGCGGCGGTGACCGCCATCAGGTCGTTGACGTACTCCTCGTCGGTGAACTGCCCGGGCTGCGCGAGCATGCGCGAGACCAGGTCGGCGCCGGGCGCGGCCTTCTTCATGGCCAGCAGGTGCTGCATGTACTGCATGAACTGCAGGTGCGCGGTCTGGGCGTCGGCGCCGCCGTCGGCCATCACCTTCATGGCGCGCGCCAGGCCGGGGCCCTCGACCTCCGGGAAACCCAGCAGCGCGGCCAGCGCCAGCACGGGCAGCGGCTCGGCGAATTCGGCGACCAGGTCCGCGGAGCCGCGCCCGCAGAAGGCGTCGATCAGCTGATCGGCCAAACTCTCGGCGACCCTGCGCAATTCGAAGTTGTCCACCGATTCCAGCGCCGGTTCCACCATGGCCAGGTGGCGGCGGTGCTCGGCGCCCGCGGTGAAGTAGATCGACGGCATCGGCGTGCCGACCATGGGCAGCAGCGGCCAGTCCGGGGGAATGTTGGGCCACTGGTTCCACAGGCCGACATCGCGCGGAAACAGTTCGGGCGAGCTGGTGACCTGATGCATCTCCCGGTAGCCCAGCACCAGCCAGGCCGGGATCCCGCCGATCAGCTCGACGGCGGCGACCGGGCCGTGGTCGCGGCGGATCTCGCGGTAGAGGGAATTGCGGTCGGTGTGGAAGCGGGGGCCGCTCAGCGGCACGGTCGCCGAGCGGCCGTGCGGCACCGGGCAGCCGCCCTGCGCGGGCGAGGTCATGAGACGGTCTCCGGGTGGTAGAGGTACTCGACCAGGGTGATCAGGACGTTCTTGCAGGAATCGCGCACGCGGGCATCGCATTCGACCAGCGGGATGCGCGGACCCAGATCCAGGGCCTCCCGCACCTCCGCCAGGGACGGACCGGGCCCGAAACTGTTGCAGGCCACGATGAACGGCGTGCCCTGATGCTCGAGCCGGTCGATGGCGTACCAGGAGTCGGCGATCCGGCGCTGATCCACCAGCACGATCGCGCCCAGCGCGCCCGCGAACAGCCGGTCCCACAGGAACCAGAAGCGTTCCTGGCCGGGCGCGCCGAACAGGTAGAGCACGTGCTCGTCATCGATGGTGATGCGGCCGAAGTCGAAAGCCACCGTGGTGGTGGACTTTCCGGGCACGCCGGCCGGGTCGTCGACGCCCTGACCCACCTGGGTCATGGTGGCCTCGGTGTCGAGCGGGCGGATCTCGCTGATCGAGCGCACCATGGTGGTCTTGCCGACCCCGAAGCCGCCCACGATGACGATCTTCAGGCCCTGACGGGCGTCGGCGGGCAGCGGAGCCTCGGCCCGGGAGGGGCGGGGGTCAGAGTTTGCGGAGTCCAACGAGCACCTTTTCCAGCGTGTCGGTAGTGGGCAGCCAATTCCATTGCCGCGACGCGTGATCCGGATGACGCACCGTGATCTTGCCCGCGTGCAGCAGGTCCGACAGGAGGATGACGGTGATGCCCACCGGCAGGCGCAGCTCGGCCGCGATCTCCACCACCGCGGTCGGCGCGCGGCACATATCGAGGATGGCGGCGTGCTCGGACTGCATGCCGCGCACCGGAGCGCTCTCGCTGACCACCAGGGTGACCAGGTCGAAGGCGTCCGAATCCGGTTGGCTGCGACCGCCGGTCAGCGTGTACAGCCGATCCGGATCCTCGTCTGGCCTGGTCACGGCACGCTCGCCCCCGGTACTCGCGGGGCGGCGGCCAGATGCTCGCCGAGCTGCTCGACCAGTTCGCGCATATTGTGGCCGACCAGTCCGGCGTCGGCGTCCTCCGCGGCCACCACCGCGATGTGCGCGCCGACCCCGGCTTCCACGATGAACAGGATGCCGCCGTAGAACTCGGTCATCGACTGCCGCACGCCGCCGCGCCCGTCCCCGAACTCCACCGACGCCCCGTGCGACAGGCTCTGGATCCCGGCCGCGATCGCCGCCAGCTGATCGGCGCTGTCATTGCCCAGCCCCGGCGTATGACAGATCTTCAAACCGTCCCCCGACAGCAGCAACGCGTGCCGCGCGCGCGGCGTACGCACCAGCAACTGCTCCAGCAACCAGCCCAGATGTGTGGCGGAGGTGGTCATCGATCGGTCTCCCAGGGGTTCGCGGGGGCAGGGTGAGCGCCGGTGCCGGATTCGCCGTCCGGGACCCCGGTGGGCGGGACCCCGGCGTCGGGCTGCGCACCAGCCGGCGTGACAGGCGATGGCGCGCGGTAACGCGGTGCCGCAGTGGGCTTCTGGTGGATGTCGATCCCGCGTCGCACCGCGTCCACCAGTGAGGTCGGCAGCAGAGATGTCGCACCCTCCCCGCCCGCGGCGGCGGAGAGGGGAGCCTCGCCACGGCCACCCGCCTGGGCGTGCCGGCCGGCTGCGGTGGGCATCGACAGCGCGGGCGTCGCATCCGGCTGGCCCGTTTCGTGATTCTGGAATCCGAGGTTCGTGAGCTGGGAAGACGCTGGGCCGGTGGGAGTTTCACGGCCGTTCACCGCGCGCTGGAAGGCGGCCATGGACGACGGTGCGGCGGGCGGACGAGGCGGGGGCGGGGTTGCCGGGCGGGCCAGGCCCTCGGGGTGCACAGCGGCGAGGGTGCTGCCGCGCTGCCGCTTCGGCAGGCCGCTGGGAGTGGCCGCGTGCCCGGCGGATTCGTCGCGCACGGGGAATTCCGCGCCGTCCACCGTGGCACCGGCCCCGGGGTTCGCGGCCTGGGCGGTGGGGCCGGCAGCGGCGGGATCCATGGCGGTCGGCGCGAGCGGCTCGGCTCCAGCTCGGGGCGCGGTGGAATCCGTGCGAACCGGTGTGAGGGGCCCAGCTCCGCGCGTCTGTGTCTGGGACTCGCCGGTGGCGGCCGCGGTCAGGGGTTCGAAATCACGTGTCCGATCCGGAGCGGCCGAACCCGCGTGAGCGGATTCGGCAAGCCGGTCGGTCGATCGTGTTGGGGTGCGCGAGATTTCGGGATCAGCGGCTCGAGCGGTGACGGCCGTGGTCACCGGGGTGATGCGGCTGAGGGTGCCTTGGCGTTCCAGACGGGTGGTCAGTTCGCGGGGGATGACCACCACGACGGCGGTGCCGCCGATGGCGGAGGGGCGGTAGCTGACGGTGAGGTCGTGTTTGCGGGCCAGGTGCCCGACCACGGCCAGGCCCAGGCGGGTGCCGGAGAGGGAGGAGAGGTCGGCGTCGGCGCGCGGTCCCGCCACGGCGGATTCGGCTCTGCGGAGCGCGGATTCGCTCATGACGAGGCCGCTGTCCTCGATGGTGATCACCACGCCGGCCGGGACCTCGGCCGCGTAGACGTGCACCTCGGTGGTGGGCGGGGAGAAGTTGCAGGCGTTGTCGAGCAGCTCGGCCAGCGCGTGCATGACCCCCTCGGCGGCGTGGCCCGCGACGGCGATCTCGGTGACCGCGCGCAACCGCACCCGCTGGTATCCGGCGACCCGGCCCATGGCGCCGCGCAGGATGGACTCCATGGCAATGGGTTTCGCCCATCGGCGGCCGGAGCGGGCGCCGCTGAGCACGGCGACGCTGTCGGCCAGTCGTCCCGCCTGGGCGGTGCGGTGGTCGAGTTCGAGCAGGTCGGCCAGCACCTTCGGGTCGGCGTGGCGGTGTTCCATCTCGCGCAGCTCGGCCAGCATGGAGGTGCTCATGGCCTGCATGCGGCCCGCCGCCCCGGCGAACGCGGCCAGGGCCGCGGCCCGGCGGTGCTCGTTGTCCTTGGCGGCGCGAGCCTGTTCGGCGGCGTGCTCACGGATTTCGTGGACCCGGGCCTCGGACTCGGCGATGCGCGCCTGGGCGGCCGACATGGTCGCGGCCACCTGGGCATCGGCCCGCGCGGTGTAGGCCAGGGCCTCGCGCCGCACCGTGCGCACGCGGTCCCGGTAGTAGGCGGCCGCGGTGAGCGCGCCGGTCAGCAACAACGCCGCCACACTCGCCCCGATGGCCAGTGGTATCCGGAATCCGTTGGGGGACAGCAGGACCAAGACCGCGACCACGATCGTGGTGGCTATCAGTGAGACGGCCGTCGTGAGATACGGCGGGCGCTGACTCCGAACGGTGTGCTGTTCCCCGTTCGGCGGATTGACTGATTCCGACACGCTCCGCACTTCCGAACTACGTCCACCAGGGCGTACGCCCCGATGCCCCCGACCGCGCCCGCCTCGCGAATTACCGTGCCAAATGCCCGGACCGCCAAGCGGATTCGGTTCTGCCGGACGCAGCATAAGCGCACCGGGGCGGCGGCGCTACCCGAGCGCGTACCCACGGGCAAACATCCGTCCCACCCGCCGGGACGTCGCGTCGATGACGCAGGTCAGGCGCCGGAGTCGGCGGATTCCCGTGGGCGCGGCCGGGCGCCGGGTGATGAGCGACCGCGGGGCGATCGCGGCCGGGGAGGTGTTCGCCGGCGGCGAACGCCCGCCGCTCGCCCTTGACCTCAACATATGTCGAGGTTCGATGCTGGGATGCGGACGGCCGATCGAAGCGGGCGTCGAGAGCGACAGGGAGGCAACGAGATGCGTGCGGTGCAGGTCGAAGAGTTCGGCGGACCCGAGGTGCTGAAGGTCGGCGAGGTGCCCGACCCCGTCGCCGGGCCCGGCGAAGTGGTGGTGCGGGTCGCGGCCGCCGACGTCATGTTCCTGGACACGATGCTGCGCAGCGGCGGAGCGCGTGACTACTTCCCGGCCGAACCGCCGTTCATCCCCGGCGGCGCGGTCACCGGCACCGTCGAATCCGTCGGCCCCGAGGTCGACGCCGCGTGGATCGGCCGGCGGGTGTCCACCCCGACCGCCGCCAGTGGCATCGGCGGTGGCCTGCCCATCGGCGGCTACGCCGAACTCGCCCTGGCCAAGGCCGACACCCTCGTCGACATCCCCGCGGAGCTGAGTTTCGAGCAGGCCGCCGCCCTGGTCCACGACGGCCGCACCGTGCTCGCCATCGCCGACCGGGCCGCCATCCGGCCGGGGCAGTGGGTGCTGGTCACCGCCGCCGCGGGCGGATTGGGCACGCTGCTGGTCCAATTGGCGCGAACCGCCGGAGCGCGGGTGATCGCCGCCGCGCGCGGCGAGGCGAAACTCGCGCTGGCACAACGGCTCGGCGCGCACGAGGTGATCGACTACTCCGAGCCCGGCTGGGCCGAGCGGGTGCGCGAACGCACCGGCGGCGTCGCGGTCGTTCTCGACGGCGCGGGCGGCGAGATCGGCCGCGCGGCACTGGCCGCCGTCGCGTCGGGCGGTCTGCTCATCGCCTACGGCAACGCCGCCGGCGGCTTCGCCTCGGTGGACGCGGAATCCGCTGCGGCCCAGGACATCACCGTCGTGACCCTGTTCGACCTGACCACGCCGGACACCGACTGGCTCGCCCTGCACCGGCGCGCGCACGCCGAAGCCGCCGCCGGACGCCTGGAAGTCGTGATCGGCCAGACCTTCCCGCTCGACCAGGCCGCCGCGGCGCACACCACCATCGGATCGCGCGCCGCGCTGGGCCGCACCCTGCTCACGGTCTGACCGTCATCGGCGTGTCGTGAACATCCGCTCAGCTCCGCGGAGCAAGGTGGCTGCGGGTGCAACGCGACTCGGAGGTGGGCGATGGGCAGGCGGGCAGGTGTGGTCGCGACCGTGGCGACCGGAGTCGGACTGGCACTGGGCGTCTGCGCCGCCGGGGCCGCGAGCGCGCAACCCGCGCTCGACCCCGGCGCCTTCGACCCGTCCCGCATCCCGCCCCGCACCTCGCTCTCGGTGCGCACCCTGGTGCCGGGCGCGGGCTGGGGCACCGCCAACCAGCACGAGGAGCGCGCGGCCCTGTCCCTCGCCAAGCTCTACCTCGGCGACTACGCCCTCCGGCACGGCGACGGCTCCGCGCAGGACCGCGACCTCAGCGAACGCATGATCCGCAAATCCGACGACGGCGCGGCCGACCGGATCGAAGCGAAATACCCCTACGCCATCGACGCCGAGGCCGCCGAATACTACCTGCGCTCCACCCACGGCCAGGGCGACTGGGAATTCTCGACCACCAGCACCGCCGACGTGGCCGACTTCCTCGCCGCCAAGATCCGCGACGAGCCCGACAGCCCCATCCTGGCGTGGATGGAACAGCCCGCCGACCGCGCCGTCGACGGCACCCGCCAGGACTGGGGCACCGCGCGCCTGCCGCAGGTGTACGGAACCAAATGGGGCTGGGCCGATGTCGGCGACCCGGAGGTGTCGTCGGTGTCCTTCGGTCCCGGCTTCACCGTCGCCGCCCACACCTACGGCACCCCCGAACAACAGACCGAGGACGTGCTCGCGGCCTGGTCGGCCCTGCTGCCCGAGGCGAATCCCAAACGCTGACCAGGGGACTCGGCGCTCCCGCCCGCGTACCGCCGATGCGGCCGGCTTCCTGGCGGCCGAGCCGCGAGGCGAGCCCGCTCAGCCGCGCGGCTGATGTGGGCGGCGGCGGACGGTGAGGCGGTCGGGCACGGTGACCACGAACGTGGTGGTGTCGTCGGTATGGGACCACCAGCGGTGTCGGGTGCCCGCTGCGCAGTAGTAGGTGTCGCCGTCGGAGAGGGTGAACTCCTCGCCCGCCGCCACCACGGTGATCGTTCCGTGCAGCACATGGATCAATTCGTCGTTGGCGTGGGTGAATTCGCGATCGGCGCGGGTTCGGCCGCCGGTGAAGCGGAGGGCGCGCAGATCGCGTTCACCGTGCACCAGGGATCGCACCGACCCGTCGCCCGGATCGGACTGGGCCAGGGCCGTGTCCTCGTCGGCGCGCACGATCGCGGAGCGTGGCGCGGAATCGGCGGCGGCCAGCAGCTCCGTCGCGGTGGTGTCCAACGCGTCGGCAATGCGTTGCAGGGAACGCAGACTCGTATTGGTGCGCCCGTTCTCGAACTGGCTCAGGAACGACGACGACAGTGCGGTCTGCTCCGCGAGCTGGGCCAGCGTCAGCCCCGCGACCAGCCTGCGGGCGTGCACCACCGGGCCGAGTTGATGCCAGCGGTCGTCGTCGGTGCGCTGCTCGCCGGTCACTGTCCGCCTTTCGCCCACCGCGTCATCCTTTCGCCCACCGCGCCATTGTCGGCCCTCATCGGCCGGGGACCAGCATTTGCCTCGCGGTGATCGCAACCCTTCTGCTCAGCCGCTCGCCACTGAATATTCAGTGTCACTGAAAGTTTATCGGAGGGTGAAGTGGAGCAGAACACACTGAAGCGGCGCGGCACCGGGTTGATCGGCGTCGATCCGGAGCTGGCGTTTCCGGGGTACACGCTGTACGCGCCATTGACCGGGAACGGGGTCGTCGACCTGGTGGGGCTGGACGGGGAACGAGTGCACCGTTGGCGGCTCCCGCGCCGGCCAGGACGTCACGCCCGGCTGCTGGAGGGCGGCGAACTCGCCTACAACGGGGCCACGCTCGGCGCCGGCGTGCTGTTCCCCATGTGGCGCAAGTACAGCGGCGGCTCGATGGGCGTCTACGCGCCGGACGGGACGCTGCGCCGCGAGCACATCGACCATCACCAGCATCACGACGCGCACCACTATGACGACGGCCGCATCCTCTACACCGCGGTCGAACCGCTCGAAGGCGCCGCGGCCCAGCGTATTCGCGGCGGCGTGCCGGGAACCGAGGCCGACGGCGTGGTGTGGGCCGACGTGATCCGCGAGGTCGCGCCCGACGGCACCCCGTTGTGGGAGTGGCGTGCCGCCGAACACCTCGACCCGGAAGACGCGGTGCTGCAACCGCACTACTGGCGTGAGCACTGGCCGCTCATCAACAGCGTGCACCCGCTGGACGCGAACACGGTGGTGGCCAGCCTGCGCAGCGTGTCCGCGGTCATCGTGATCGACCGGGCGAGCGGCGCCTACCGGTTGATCGCGGACCGCGCGACGCTGGCGCAGCAGCACCACGCCACGCCCGTCGGCGACGGCCGGATCCTGGTCTTCGACAACGGCACCTTCCGGACCGGCGAATCCGTCACCTACAGTCGCGTCGTCGAAATCGACACGGCCACCGGTGAACTCGGCTGGGTCTACCAGGATTCACCGCGCGAGGCCTTCTTCACCCCGTACATGGGTGGCGCGCAACGCCTGCCGAACGGGAACACCCTGATCACCGAGGCCGCGTTCGGGCGCGTCTTCGAAGTGACCGCCGACGGTCGCATCTGCTGGGAGTACGTGGTGCCCACGTTCACCGAGTACCCCGATCCCGGTACGGCACAGGTGTTTCCGGGTGTCTCCAACGCCATCTTCCGGGCCTATCGATACGCCGCCACCGAGATCCCGTGGCTGGACCGATGAGCGTGACCGCGCGGCCGGTGCATCCGGTCGACGAAATGCTGCCGCCCGCACGGGCTTTCCCGGCGGCCCTGCAGCACCTGGTGGTCATGCTGGCCACCCCCATCGCCTCGGTGCTGCTCATCGCCAACGTCCTGCACCTGGCCGACACCACCGCGCGTGCCCTGCTCAGCGCGGTGCTGCTGTGCTGTGGCATCGGCACCCTCATGCAGTCGACCGGACGCTTCGGGCTCGGCGCGCGACTGCCGTTCGTCATGCTGCCCGGCGGCGCGGCGGTGGTGCTGTTCATTCAGATCGCGCAGGAGTCGACGCCCGCCACCGCGACCGGTGCGGTGATCCTGACGGCGATCGTCGGAATCCTGCTGGTGCCCTTGGCCAGACGCCTCGTCACCAGGCTGCCCGCGGTGGTGATGGCCGCCATGGTCGTGGTCATCGGCGTGAACCTGGTGAAGGTGGCCGGGAACCTGATCGTCGCACCCGGTCAGAAGGCGTCCATGTCCGCGATCGGGCTGGCGGCGGCGACCATCGCGGCCACCGTACTGGCCCACCGGCTGCTGCCCGACGGCTGGCGGCGACTGTCGGTGCTGCTCGGCATGATCGTGGGCAGTCTCGTCGCCGCCGCCATCGGTCAGTTCCATTGGAAGCCCGCGACGGGCCTGGTGCAGACTCCCGAGCTGTTCCCCTTCGGCACACCGCATTTCGATGTGATCGCGGCGATTCCGCTGCTGGTCTTCAGTATCGGGTCGATGGCCGAAGCCACCGGTCAGACGGTCCTCAATGCCAAGGTGGTCGGCAAGGACATCGACACCGCCGCCACGGTCGGCCGCACCATTCGCGGTGATGCCGCCGCCTCCCTGCTCTCCGGTGTGCTCGGCGGACCGACCATGGTGACCAGCGGCGAGAATATCGGCCTGGTCCAGCTCACCGGCGTCCGCAGCCGCCACGTCACCGCCCTCGCGGGCCTGCTGCTGGCCGTGGCCGCCTTCTTCGCACCCGTCGGTCGCCTGGTGAACTCGCTGCCCGGCCCGGTGGTCGGCGGCACCGCGGCCATCGCCTTCGCCATGATCATCGTCGCGGGCATCGGCATGTTCGACACCGTGGATCCGCAGGCCGACGGCACCGTGATCACCGCCACGGCCGCGCTCACCGCGGGCCTGCTGCCGATTCTGACTCCCACTCTCTACCAAGCCTTCCCGGCGGACGCGCGGCTGCTGCTGGGCAGCGGCGTGACCATGGCGGCCCTGGTCGGCGTGACGGTCCACCTGCTGTTCGCGGCGCGATTCGTCAGCCGTGTCCGGGGGCGAGGTGGGCGGCCATGATCGTCAGGCGTTCCGACAGCGGGGAGGTGATGTCGTCCGGGGCCATCGCGGTGGGGTCGTCGCACCACACGAAGACACCGGAGCCGATCAGGGCCGGGCGGGTGGCGGCGGGGAGGGCGCTGCCGTCGACGAAAGTGGCCGGGTTCCACAGCTTCAGTAGGGCCGGAGGGGTGTTGAGGTGGGCGGCGGGTCCGCCGGTGACGAAATAGGTGGGGGTGAATCCGGCGTTGACGAGGCGGTTGCCGTTCCCGGCGAGTTCGGCGGGGCCGCGGCCGGTGCGGATCCACGGCGCGGTGCCCGCCGACCAGTAGTCGATGATGATCGACGGGTCGAGGCCGAGCTCGCCCGGCCAGTTCAGCCCGTCGTTCCACACGATCGGCGTCTTGCCCGACTCGGCCAGCAGGCCTGACGCCCAGGTGATGTAGTCGCGCACCGCGTACGGACTCAACCGCGGGTACCGGTCGAAATCGCTGACGTACTCGTCCGCGCCGAGATGCCAGTACGGGCCGGGGAACAGCGGCAGGAACTCGCGCAGCAGATCGCCCATGAGCTGATAGGACGCGGGATCGGACAGGTCGATCTTGGTCTCCGGCCCGCCCAGCAGCGAATCCTGTTGCGCCTCGGCCGGTGTGGTGTGCGCCGGGACCAACCGCAACTCGGGATGGTGGGTGAGGATCTGCCCCATGTGGCTGGGCATGTCGATCTCCGGTACCACCGTGATGCCGTAACCCCGCGCATAGGACACCAGGGCGCGGATCTCGTCCTTCGAATAGGTCTGCGCGGAGTTCACCTCCGGATGGGTGTCGCTGCGCAGCCGGAAGCCCTGGTTGTCGGACAGATGCAGATGCAGCGTGTTCATCCCCAGCGCCGACAGCTCTCGCACCCGCGCCTCGAGCCAGTCGATCGGGAAATACTCCCGCCCGGTGTCGACCATGAGCTGCCGCCACGGGTACTCCGCCGTCGAGTCGGGTGCGGGCTGGGCCCCGGCCGGCGTCGCGGTGACCAATCCGGCGGTGAGTATCGCGGCGATGACCAGTCGCTTCACGTTTCCCGTCATGGGTGTCGAGTGTCCTCTCGGTGCAGGGGATCGGGGTGTGATCGGGGCCACCGGGCGAGACCTTGCGTCCGGAACAGTTGTGCGCACACAATTGTTGTGTGCTTACAACCGTTGAGGGGCTCGACGCGCGGCGTAAGAAGATCATCCTGGTCACCTGTTGTCTGAGCCTGCTGATCTCGTCCATGGACGCGACGATCGTGAACGTCGCCATCCCCACGATTCGCGGCGATCTCGGCGCGCCGCTGTCGCGGCTGCAGTGGATCGTCGACGTCTACACGCTGACGCTGGCCAGCCTGCTCATGCTCTCGGGCGCGGCCGCGGACCGGTTCGGGCGCAAGCGGGTGTTCCGGATCGGGCTGCTCACCTTCGCGGCCGGATCGCTGCTGTGCAGTCTGGCGCCGAGCATCGAGATCCTCATCGGCGCGCGGTTCGTGCAGGCGGTCGGCGGGTCCATGCTGAATCCCGTTGCCATGTCGATCATTACGACCACCTTCACCGGGCGGATGGAGCGGGCGCGGGCGGTCGGGGTGTGGGGCGCGGTGGTCGGCATCTCGACCGCGCTCGGGCCCATGGTCGGCGGCGTGCTCATCGACAGCCTGGGCTGGCAGTCGGTGTTCTGGATCAATCTGCCGATCGTGGCGGTGGCGTTCGTGCTGACCACCGTCTTCGTGCCGGAATCCAAGTCGGAGAATCCGCGCGGCATGGATCCGATCGGGCAGGTGCTGGCCATCGCGGTGCTGTTCACCCTGGTGTTCGGGCTGATCGAGGGCAAGCCCGCGGTCTTCGTGGTCGCGGCGGCGGCGCTGGCCGGGTTCGTCTGGCACGAGTCGCGGCACCGGTCGCCGTTCATCGATCTGCGCTTCTTCCGCAGCTTCCCGTTCTCCTCGGCCACGGTGATCGCGGTCTGCTCGTTCGCCTCGCTGGGCGCCTTCCTGTTCAGCATGTCGATGTATCTGCAAGGGACGCGGCACTTCTCGGCCGTACACACCGGGCTGCTGTATCTGCCTATGGCGCTGGGCATGCTGGTCTGCGCGCCGCTGTCGGGACGGCTGGTGGGCCGCTACGGGACCCGGCCGTCACTGCTGGCCGCCGGGTCGCTGATGGGGGTGGCCGCGGTGCTGCTGACCCTGCTGCGGCCCGACACCGCGATCTGGCAGCTCGTCATCACCTTCGCGCTGTTCGGCATCGGCTTCGGCATGGTCAACCCGCCCATCACCACCACCGCGGTCAGCGGTATGCCGCTCGACCGCGCGGGGGCCGCCGCGGCCGTGGCCTCCACCAGTCGCCAGGTCGGCGTGAGTCTCGGTGTGGCACTGTGTGGTGCGCTCACCGGTGCGGGATTGTGGTGGACCATCAGCGCTTTCGCCGTGGCCGTCACCGCGCTCGGCGTCGCCGCCAATACCGACTGGGCGTACCGTTCGCGAGACCGGATCGCGCCCCTGCTGGAACAGAAGGTCCCCGTTCATGCCGGATGACACGCCCACCACCGACCAGGTCTGGCGGCAGCTCACCCACCTGGTGATGGACACCCGCGACGGCTGGAAACGCGCGGTGACCGAGCGAACCGGCATGCCGTTCAGCCGGATCCGGGTGCTGCGGCGGCTGCGACCCGGACCGCTCAGCGCCAAGGAGCTGGCCCGGGCCGCCGCCATGGACGCGCCCGCCACCACGGTCGTGGTCAACGATCTCGAGGAGCGCGGACTGGTGACCCGCGAGATCGATCCCACCAACCGGCGCAGCAAGCTGATCTCGCTCACCGCCGCCGGCGAGCGCGTGGTGGCCGACGCGCTCGCCACACCCGACCCCGCGCCCGCCGAATTGGCCGGCCTCACCCCGGCCGACCTGCGCACTCTCCATGAGATCCTGCGCAAACTCGAACACTGACTTACCTCTTCGTGATTCAACCGTTATCGTCGAGGCGTGCGACACCGACACTGGAAGTCCATGGCGGCACTCTGCGGCGCGCTGCTGCTCGCGGGCTGCGTGCAGAGCCAAGCCGTCCCGGTCTCGCAGTCGCGCCCGGCGCAGGACGCCCCCGCGAAAGCGGATCCGCCTGCCCTCCCGGTCATTCCGATCGCGAATCGGACCGTGGTGATCGACCCCGGCCACAATGGCGGCGGCGCGGCCCACGCCGACGAGATCAACGCCACCGTGCCCGACGGGCGCGGCGGCATGAAGCCGTGCAACACCACCGGCACCAGCGGTGCTGACGGCTACACCGAGCACGAATTCAATTGGGCGGTGGCCCAGCTGGTGCGCGATCAGCTCGCCGCCCGCGGCTTCCAGGTGATCATGAGCCGCGACAGCGACACCGGCGTCGGCCCGTGCGTGAACGACCGCGGCACCCTCGGCAATCGGGTCGGGGCGGCGGCGGTGGTCTCCATCCACGCCGACGGCGCACCGGCCGGGGCGCACGGCTTCCACGTCGCCTACTCCTCGCCCGCGCTCAACGACGCCCAGGCCGGGCCGTCGGTGCAGCTGGCCACCCGGCTGCGCGACACCCTGTCCGGGGCGGGCTTCACGCCCTCGACCTACGTCGGCTCCGACGGCTTGAACCCGCGGCCCGACCTGGCCGGGCTGAACTTCTCCGAGCGGCCGACGGCCCTGGTCGAATGCGGCAATATGCGAGATCCCGGCGACGCCGCCCTCATCGAATCACCGGACGGCCGAGCCCGATTCGCGCGGGCCATCGCCGACGCCGTCGCGGCCTACCTCGGCTAGCACACTCCGCTGATCGACTCACGGCGCGGGCTCTGACACTGCCCGGTTCGCCGTGAGTACATTCATCACGTCATTTACGGGATATTTCGGGAAACCGGACCGCAGAGTTCCGGGGAGGACTCCTTGACCACGACCGACGCACGGCCGCGCTCGCGCTTCGCGAACTGGCTATTGGAAGACGCGGGAGAGGACTACTCGCAGATTCCGGGCCCGATGGCCAAGAAGCCGCCCAAGGAGCATCAGCATTCCTGGTGGAAGGTGATGTGCCTGACCGGTGTCGACTACTTCTCGACACTTGGTTACCAGCCGGGCATCGCCGCGTTGGCCGCGGGCGTGCTGTCCCCGCTGGCGACGATCGTGCTGGTGGCGCTCACCCTGCTGGGTGCGCTGCCGGTCTATCGGCGGGTGGCCAGGGAGAGTTTCGACGGCGGCGGTTCGATCGCCATGTTCGCCAAGTTCCTGCCCAACTGGTGGGGCAAGGTCTTCATCCTGGTGCTGCTGGGCTTCGCGGCCACCGACTTCACCATCACCATGACCCTCTCGGCCGCCGACGGCGCGGCCCACATCGTCGAGAACCCGCTGGTGCCGGGATTCCTGCACGACCAGAACATGGTCATCACCCTGGTCCTGCTGGCGCTGCTGGCGGCGGTGTTCCTCAAGGGGTTCAGTGAGGCCATCGGCATCGCGGTCGGGCTGGTCGGCGCGTATCTCGCGCTGAACCTGGTGGTGGCCGTCGTCGGTATCGTCAAGGTGCTGCAGGCTCCGCATCTGGTCACCGACTGGACGCATCTGCTGACGGCCAAGCACGGCAATATCTTCGCCATGATCGGCGTCGCCCTGCTGGTCTTCCCGAAGCTCGCGCTCGGTCTGTCGGGGTTCGAGACCGGTGTCGCGGTCATGCCGCAGATCAAGGGCAATCCGGCCGACTCCAAGGAATACCCGCGTACCCGGATCATCGGCACGCGCAAGCTGCTGACCACGGCCGCGCTCATCATGAGCGGGTTCCTCATCGTGACCAGCTTCATCACCACGATCCTGATTCCGGAGCAGGAGTTCGAGGAGGGCGGTCAGGCCAACGGGCGCGCACTGGCGTACCTGGCGCACGAGTACTTGGGCAATGCGTTCGGCACCGTCTACGACATCAGCACCATCGCCATCCTGTGGTTCGCCGGCGCGTCGGCCATGGCGGGTCTGCTGAACCTGGTGCCGCGCTATCTGCCGCGCTTCGGCATGGCCCCCGAGTGGGCCCGGCAGATCCGGCCGCTGACCCTGGTGTTCGCGCTCATCGCGTTCGCGATCACCTGGTATTTCGACGCGAACGTGGACGCGCAGGGCGCGGCCTACGCGACCGGTGTGTTGGTGCTGATCACCTCGGCGGCCGTGGCGGTGACGATTTCGGCCTGGCGCGAGCGGCAGTATTCGCGGGTGCTGGGCTTCGGCGTGGTGTCGCTGATCTTCGTCTACACCACCATCGACAACATCATCGAGAAGCCGGCCGGTCTGCACCTGGCCATCCTGTTCGTGTTGGCCACACTGGTGGTGTCGTTCGCCTCGCGCATCCGCCGCGCCTTCGAGCTGCGGGCCGTCGAGGTGATCTTCGACGAGAAGGCCTGCGCCATGATCGACCAGCTGGCCGAGCGCGGCGAGATCCGCATCGTCACCCACGACATCACCGATGGCCGCTCGCCGGAGGAGTACCGGGAGAAGGAGGCCGACCAGCGCCGGGAGAGCCACATTCCCGAGAGCGAGCCCATCCTCTTCCTCGAAGTCATCGTGAAGGACCCCTCGGAGTTCAGCACCACGCTGCACGTGACCGAGGTGGATGTGGAGAACTACCACATCCTGACCGTCGAGGCCGCGGCCGTGCCGAACTGCATCGCGTCCATCCTGATCGCCATCCGGGACCGGACCGGGGAGTGCCCGCACGTCTACTTCGAATGGACCGAGGGCAATCCGCTGGTCAATCTGGTGCGGTTCATGTTCTTCGGTGAGGGCGAGGTCGCGCCGGTGACCCGGGAGATCCTGCGCCGGGCCATTCCGCGGCGTTCACAGCGCCCGCATGTGCACGTCGATAGCTGATCGGGACCGAAAAATCTAGCTGTAACTCCTGGTTTCATACATAGGTAGAATGTTGCTACGCTCACGCAGCAAATCGCTACGAGACCAGGAGTACCGATGAAGCTACTTCCGAAGCTGGGCCGCCGAGAGGTGACCGAACCCGGAGAGGTAGCCCTGCATGCCCGCAATGTCCGGTTCGATTGGTCGCGGACCGAACCGGTCTGGATGAAGCAGGAACCGATCGCCTCGCACGTCCTCAACGCCCTGAGCATGCTGCTCCCCGAGGGCGAGCGCATGTTCCTGGTGACCTTCGGGGAAGCCCTCGAACTGGTCAAGGACGAGAAGCTGCGCGAGGCCATGATCGGGTTCATCGGCCAGGAGTCCATGCACGCCGAGAGCCACCACGGGGCGCTCGAGGAGGTGCTGGCCGCGCACGGCATCGATGTCGAGCCGTACGTGCGCCAGGCCGAGTTCCTGTTCCGCAAGACGCTGGGCCCGCGCCAGCTGGGCACCACCGCCGCCCAGCAGCAACAGCTCGTCGAGCGGCTCGGCGTGATCGCCGCGCTCGAGCACTTCTTCGCCTTCCTCGGCGACTGGGTGATCAACGCCGACCTCGAGCGGTTCGACGCCGACCCGCAGATGCTGGATCTGTTCCGCTGGCACGGCGCCGAAGAGGTCGAGCACCGCATGGTCGCCCACGACGTGGCCGAATACTTCGAGATCGGCTACGTGCGCCGCGGCGCGCTCATGCTCATCGTGTTCCCGATCTTCATCGCGCTGCTGCTGCGCGGCACCAAGTTCCTGGTGCACGCCGACCCCACGCTGCCCAACCACCGCTACCCGATGCTGGTCGCCCGGATCTTCGCGGGCATGTGGCGCGGCTCGGTGCCCGGCATCCCGTCGCTGCTGATCAGCGCGCTGTCCACCTTCAAGCCCGGCTACAGCCCCGAGGGTGTCGGCTCCACCGCGCAGGCCGTTGCCTACCTGGCGCAGTCCCCGGCCGCGCGCGTGATGGCTTCGTGAGCGCCGCGATCCGCCCGGTTCCCGTCACGCCGCCGCCGGACCTGTTCGGCAAGGGGCGTGCCGACCGGACCACCCGGGTCCTGGACTTCATCGCCGAGAGTCGTTTGCGCTGGGCTACTTTCGTCAACCGGTACGAACCCGAGGTGCGGGTCGACGCGTGGCGGATTCCGCTGGTGGTCGTCGAACGCCGGGTCGAGGCGCATGACACCGATGTGATCAGCCTGCTGATGACCGCGCCCGACGGGCGGGAACTGCCCGCCTGGCGGCCCGGCGCGCATCTGGACCTGGAACTGCCCTCGGGCAAGGTGCGGCAGTACTCGCTGTGCGGTGACCCGGCCGACCGTCGCTCGTATCGCGTTGCGGTGCGGCGCATTCCGGACGGCAACGGAGGCTCGCTCGAGGTGCACGACGAGGTGCGAGTCGGCACCACGATCACCGTGCGCGGCCCGCGCAACGCCTTCCCGTTCGTGCTGCCCGGCTACGGATCCGCCGCCGCGCGAGTGCATTTCGTGGCCGGCGGCATCGGGATCACGCCGATTCTGCCGATGATCCGGATGGCCGACCGGCTCGGCATCGACTGGACCATGGTGTACGCGGGGCGCTCCCGCGACACCATTCCGTTCCTGTCGGAGGTGGAGTCGTTCGGGTCGCGGGTGACCGTGCGCACCGACGACGAGCACGGCATCCCCACCGCCGCGGACCTGCTGCCCGGCGTCGGACCCGACACCTCCGTCTACTGCTGCGGGCCGGTCGTCATGACCCAGGTCATCGCCGACACCGTGCGCGAGATGCGTGGCGTGGAACTGTATTCCGAACGCTTCTCGCCGCCGCCGGTGGTCGACGGCACCGCCTTCCAGGTGGAGCTGGCCCGCACCGGCGAGGTGCTCGACGTGCCCGCCGACAAGTCGGTGCTCGAGGAAGTGCTCAAAGCCCGGCCGGACAGCTCGTATTCGTGCCGTCAGGGCTTCTGCCGCACCTGCGTGGTGCGGGTGCGCTCCGGCGAGGTCGACCACCGCGACACCGTGCTCACCGACGCCGAGCGCGCGGCCGGCGACATGCTCATCTGTGTATCCCGTTGCGGCGGGGACCGTTTGGTGCTGGACCTCTAGCACCGTCTCAACGAGGAGAAGATCGTGACCGAAGCCACCGTCATCCCCGCCGCCGAGCGCCTGGTGCGCTCGGGCGAATTCGAGATCGCCGTCTACGAATACGGTGAGCCGTCCGCGGAAACCGTTGTGCTGGTGCATGGTTGGCCCGACGACAACCACCTGTGGGACCGGGTCGTGCCACTGTTCGCCGACCGCTTCCACGTCGTCACCTACGACACCCGCGGCCACGGCCGCTCCACCCGCACCGACCGCACCGAGGACTTCCGGCTCGAGCACTTCGCCGCCGACTTCTTCGCCGTCGCCGATGCGGTGAGTCCCGATGCGCCCGTGCACATCCTGGCCCACGACTGGGGTTCGGTGCAGATGTGGGAGGCGGTGTGCGAGCCGCAAGCCGTCGGCCGGGTCGCGTCCTTCACCTCGGTGTCCGGCCCCAACCTCGACCACCTGGGCGCGTGGGTGCGCTCGCGGATGTCGCAGGGCAAGGCGTGGGGGCCGTTCACCCAGCTGCTGTCCTCGCTCTACACCGGTCTGTTCATGACGCCGGGCGTGCCGCGGGTGGTGCTCAAGCCGCTGGGCACCGAGAAGATGTGGTCGCGGTTCGTCGGCCTGATGAACGAGACCTCGCCGGAGAACATCAAGCTGGGACCGGAATTCCGGCGCGACTTCTTCGACGGCATGCGCATCTACCGCGCCAATATCCTGCAGCGCCTGGGCGATCCGCGCGAACGCCGCACCGAGGTGCCGGTGCAGCTGGTCATCGCGCGCCGCGATGTGGCGGTGCGGCCCGCGGGCTACGCCGACACCAAGGAATACGCGCCGAACCTGTACCGGCGTGAGGTCGGCGGCGGGCACTGGCTGCCGTTCTCGCACCCCGAACTGCTGGCCACCTCGACCATCGAGCTGATCGACTCGCTGCGCACCGGCGACACGCCCCGCACCCTGCGCCGGGCCGAAGTCGGTTCGGAACAGCGGCCTTTCGACCACCAGCTGCTGGTGATCACCGGCGGCGGCAGCGGCATCGGCCGCGAGACCGCCCTCGCCTTCGCGCGCAAGGGCGCCGAGGTCGTGCTCTCCGATATCAACCTGGACTCGGCCAAGGAGACCGCGGACCTCATCGCCGGGATCGGCGGTGTCGCGCACGCCTACCAGCTCGACGTGTCCGACGCCGAAGCCGTCACCGAGCACGCGAACGCGGTCATCGCCGCCCACGGCGTGCCCGACATCCTGATCAACAACGCCGGCATCGGCGCGGCGGGCGACTTCTTCGACACCTCCGCCGCCGAATTCAACCGGGTTCTCGATATCAACCTGCACGGAGTCATCAACGGCTGCCGCGCCTTCGGCAAGGCCATGGCCGACCGCGGCCTCGGCGGCAATATCGTCAACCTCTCGTCGATGGCCGCCTACACCCCGCAGCGTGGCTTCGCCGCCTACTCCACCTCCAAGTCCGCGGTCTTCATGTTCTCCGACTGCCTGCGCGCCGAACTGGCGGGTCACGGCATCGGCGTGCAGACCATCTGCCCGGGCATCGTCCACACCAATATCGTTGCCAACACCCGGTTCTCGGGTGTGTCCGCCGAGGAAGAGGCTGCCAAGCAGCAGCGCTACGACAAGCTGTACGCGGCCCGCCGCTACGGCCCGGAGAAGGTCGCCGAGCAGATCGTCAAGGCCGTCGAGAACGGGCGCGACGTAGTGCCGGTGACGCCGGAAGCCTGGCTGCAGTACCGCTTCAACCGATTCGCCCCCGCGGTGGCCCGCTTCTTCGCGGCGCGGGTCAAGCTGACGTAGGGAGTACCCACTGCCGAAGGGGCCCACACCGACGATGGGTCCCTCGGTAAAAGCGCTTGTCGGACCGGATTTCCCCGCGTAGCTTTCGGCTCAGCCTCGCAGCCACAGGGGCTGCGGGACGGGGGAGGAGGCCGACGATGGTCGCTATCGGATTCATTGTCGTCATCATCGTGTTCACGCTGGTCGCCGTGTCGGTGGTCACCAAACTGGGCGAACGCGATCGATCGCGCGTACGACGCGGCAGGGGCTGGGACTCCGGCTCCAGCGGCGGCTACTGGGGCGGCGACTCCGGCGACAGCGGGGGCGGAAGCCACGGCCACCACGGTTGCGGGGGCGGGCACAGCGGTTGCGGCGGTGGCAGCAGCTGCGGTGGCGGCGGGTGCGGCGGAGGCGGCGGCAACTAGCCCGCCCGCAGCGCCGCCTCGATCGAGTGGACCCGCTCGGTGGGGATACCCCACGGATGGTCCACTCCCACAACGCTGTCCAGGTCCCACAGCACGCATTCCTCGCCCGGCCGCGCTACGAACGACCAGGCGACCACGGTGCGCCCCAACTGCTCCGCCATCGGGTCCCCGGAGCCGGTGCCCTCCCCGTCCGGGAAATGGTGCAGGAACCGCCCGTACGCGTCATCACAAAGCCGCGCATACCGTTTCGTGCACAGAATGAGCCCGTGCCAGGCCTCATCCACCGCGTGCGACGGCATCCCGATCACCCGATCGTCGCGCATCGCCGCGCCGCAACACCGCAACCACTGCCGCAAACCGGTCTCCACCAGCTCCCGCGGCTGCCACGGGCAGGTCTTGAACACCGCCTCCGGAAGCTCCAGCGCGTCGACCACCCGATTGACCTGCTCGATGCTCGGACGCCGAGAACGGTTCAGCAACATGGCTACACGTTACGTCCAATCCCGCGCCTGGGCAGGGCCCGATAAATAGGTTGGTCGAAGCGGTTCCCGGAGCGTACTTTCGGCCGTATCTCGCGGTCACGGCTGCCACGAGACGGGGGAGGAGGCCGGCGATGATCGGCACGATAATTTCCGTGATCCTGTGCATCGGGTTCGTCAGCGTGCTGATTTACGGGGTGGCATCGGGCATCCGCGCCGATATCGAGGCCAAGCGCCGAACGGAGCGGTGGCGGGCAGGCGGCGGCCGGTTCCGTGGCGCGATCTACGGTTCCGGTGGCGTGATCAATGGCGGAGCGAGCGGCGACGGCGGCTCCGCCGGGTGCGGCGGCGGGCACAGCGGGTGCGGTGGTGGCGGCTGCGGCGGCGGAGGGGGGTGCGGTGGCGGCGGCGGAGGGTGCGGCGGTGGCGGCGGTTAGTCCGGCGACGTCCACCGCTCGATCGATCCTATCGAGCGGTGGACGCCGGAATCGGTTCAGCAGCATCGGTTTACGCCGCGCCGGCTCACTGCACGTCGGCTACGGCTGCCTGCTCGTCGTCGCCGCGGGTGGCGTAGATGCTGGTGAGGGTGACGGTCGCCAGCACCACCACGATCACCGCCAGGGAGGCGGCGGTCGGGATGGTGGGAACGCCACTCCAGATGCCGTGGGCCCAGTGCAGGACCAGCTTCACGCCGATGAAGGCGAGGATGGCGGCCAAGCCGTAGGCCAGGTGCACGAGGCGGGACAGGGCGGCGTGCAGGACGAAATACAGTGCGCGCAAGCCGAGTAGCGCGAAGGCGTTGGTGGCGAAGACCAGGAACGGGTCGCCGGTGACGCCGTACACCGCGGGGACCGAGTCGACCGCGAAGACGATATCGGTGGCCATGACCGCGGCCACCACCAGGGCGAGCGGGGTGAGGGCGCGGCGGAGCGTGCCGGGCCGGTCCGGGTCGGCTTCCTTCACGACCATCTTGGTGCCGCGGTAATCGTCGGTGACCGGCCAGATGCGGCGCAGCAGCCGCACCGACTTCATGCTGGATACGTCCAGCTCCTGCTCGTGTCCGCCGGCCGCGTCGGCCAGCAGCTTCAGCGCGGTGACCAGCAGGATCAGGCCGAACAGCAGGAACGCCCAGTCCAGGGTGGCCAGGGCGGCCGCGCCGAGGGCGATGAAGATGCCGCGCAGCACCAGCGCGCCCGCGATGCCGTACAGCAGCACCCGCTGGGCCAGCGCCGCCGGGACCGCGAACGCCGACAGCAGCAGCATGAAGATGAACAGGTTGTCCACCGACAGCGACTTCTCCAGCAGGTAGCCGGTGAAGAACTCCATCGCCGGGGCGCCGCCGTTGTTGAACCACAGGAACACGCCGAACGCCACCGGCAGGGCGATGTAGAAGGCCGTCCAGCCGAGGGCCTCCCACATGGATACCTCGTGCGGGCGGCGGGTGAGCGTGAAATCGAGAACCAGCAGCGCCAGCACCGCGGCGATCGTCCCACCCCACAACCAGGGCGTTCCGATGCTGTCGATGACGGGGGTAGCGGCTAGAAGAGTGGGGGTAGCACTCATGGGACCTCCTCGGACATGGCAAACCAGCCGAGGTCTCCTTCACCCGCGGATACCGTGGGCAACCACCCGGGGGACGCGACGGCGCGGCCCGTACTGACCGGAATGGTTCGTGGGAAGTACTCCCCTCTGCCCAGCAGGGTAGCCGACCCTTAGCGGCCCGGTCCAGCTGCCCGCGTGTCAGCGCGGTGTGAGCACCACCACCGCGATCGGCCGCGACGTCATGGTCTGATACTGCGTATAGCGGCCCTTGTTCACCTTGTCGGCCAGCTGGAACCGGCGCGCGTAGTCCGGATTATTCGGATAGATGGCGGTGGCCGTGACCGGAATCCGCTCGGTCCCGATCTGGATCACACACTCCGGCCGCGCCTTCACATTCGCCAGCCACCCCGGCGGCCGCGGCGACCCGCCATTGGAAGCGGTCACCAGATAGCTCCGGCCGTCCTTGGCATAGGTCAGCGCGTTCGTGCGCTCCTGACCGGTCTTCCGCCCAACGGTCCGCAGCAACAGCGTCGGATTCCCGAACAACAACTTGTGCCCGATCGCCCCATGGCTGTTCTCGTAGATCCACTGATGCGCCTTCAGCACGTTCCCGAACAGACTCGACATCCTGTGCCTCCCTGCCGTTGGTGGTCACCTCAGATTAACGCTTCGCGACCAGGTCACGATCTGGTGGATACGTTCCTGGAGCCGGTTCCGTCCGGAACTCGAAAACCACTCGACAACAATATGATTCACCCCACCGCCACCCCGAAGCCCCCGTCGCCGGCCCCCTCCTAGAGTTCGTCTTCGGCATCCTCTACTACCAGCTCGAACTCAACAAGATCGCCGACGGCCCTGCCTGAGCCGCTGCCGGTCCTGCCTTGCGGCCGCGAGGCGGGGCTACTTGTCGGACCTTGCTGTCATGATCGGCGTCATGGTTCACCAGGACGGCTGGATCGCTCGGGCATATCGCTATGCCCTCGATCCGACGTCCGCCCAAGTCGAGGCTTTGGAATCTCACTGCGGTGCCGCCCGATTCGTTTACAACCACATGCTGACCTGGGTAACAGCCGTGATGGATCAGCGCAACGCGGAACGGTCCTACGGAATATCCAGCGAAGCGCTGACTCCGGGAGTGAGTTGGTCCCTTCCCTCCCTTCGCAAGATTTGGAATCAGCGGAAGAACGACGCAGCCCCGTGGTGGCCGGAAAACAGCAAGGAGGCATACAACTCCGGGCTCGCCGCATTGGCGGACGGCCTAGACATCTGGTCGAAGTCACGCCAAGGTGAGCGTGCCGGGAGCGCCGGGTTCCCTCGTTTCAAATCCAAACACCGTGCGGCCCGGTCCGTTCGATTCACAACCGGTGCGATCAGAGTCGAACCTGATCGTCACCATGTGACCTTGCCCAGACTGGGAAGGATCCGTACCCACGAATCGACACGGAAACTCGGTCGCAGGCTCGAACAGGGATCGGCGAGGATCCTGTCGGCCACCGTGCGCTGTGACGGCGGCCGCTGGTTCTGCTCGTTTCATGCCCTCGTCAGGCCCAAACCGTCTGTGGCCAAGGCACGGTCCCGTGACCCGGTCATCGGTATCGACGTAGGTGTCCGCGATCTGCTGGTGATGGCCACACCCGATGGAGCGGAGGTCGGTCGTGTCACCGCGCCCCGACCGCTCCGCGCTGCGCAGGCCAGGCTGTGCCGACTGCAACGTCGCGCAGCTCGCCGCCGAGGTCCGTGGGACAGTCGCGCGGCGGCACCACGGACGCCCTCCCGGCGTTGGCGGCAAGCTCAGCGGACGATCGCGAAAACTCATGCGCGCGTGGCCAATCTTCGCCGAAACGCCATTCACCAAGCGACAACGGAACTCGTCCGCAAGCACGACGTCCTCGTGGTGGAGCATCTGAACCTGGCCGGTATGAACCGTCGGGGCGGGAGTCGCAAACGTGGACTGAACCGGGCAATCGGCGACGCAGCTTTGGGACGGGTCCGTTCAATCCTCGAGTACAAGGCCAATTGGTCCGGCCGCACGGTCCTGGCCGCGGACCGCCACTATCCGTCGACCCAACTGTGTTCCGGTTGCGGAGCGAGAACCAAGCTCCCGCTCTCCGAACGCACCTACCGCTGCCATCCCTGCGGTCTGGTCATCGACAGGGACCTCAACGCGGCGATCAACCTCGCCCGCCTCGGCGTCATGCCCCATCGGGGTTCGAGGACCGGTACCGGGAGCAGCCCGGCCGCCAGCGTTCCGGCTGGAAAAGGACGTGGAGCCGTCCACAAGACCTTCGCCGCCCGAACGGCGGCGAAGGCAGGAGGCTACGAAGCGTCTACCCGACCCGATGTCGTCTCCGGACGCCATGGGACCGGGACTGCCGCCTCGTAAGGGGCGGCCATCGGTGCTGAATATTTGTAGAACCTCAGCATCGGTGGCGGCGGTAGCTCAGTCGGTTGCCGGGCTGAAGCCGTAGCGCAGCAGGGATTCAAGTAGGCGGTCGTTTGACACGCGCGGCGGTCCACGCGGGGCCGCGTCGCCACGCCACCCGCGCCAGCACCCTCGGAGCCCGCGCTGGTCATCGCCGCCCCGGCTCGGGGCCGCGATCTGGCCCATCGGCCTGTTGCCGCGATCACCGTGGACTTCGACCTACCGAATTACAAGGTGCAGCGGCTGGCCAGAACCTACGGGGAAGACCGCGACCGGAGAGCCCACCAGGACCAGTCGATCTTGTTCGACTGAACGCTCAAGACACAACCGAATAGTAATCGAGCGGAGTCCGTGCCTGTCATTACCAGGCACGGGCTCCGCCCCATTTTCTACCAGGCCCGGCGGCCATGCCCCTGCCGGGCCACGACGCCCACTGCGCTCGGTCGCGGATTCGGTCAAGCGAGCTTGCGGAGGCCGGCGTCCGATGGTGAGCCCGGGACCACCCTGTAGGTGAAAAGTACCTGGTCAGGTTTGTTGATGATGTCGAGTCGTTCGCTGTGGAGCACGATTTCGCCGACCAGCGCGCCGCACCGCTCGTCCGGCTTCCAGACGGTGTGTTCAGAGATCGGGTGCGGACATCGGTCACAGACCACGGGTTGAGTCCACTGCCGGCCGAGCTCGCTCATGACCAGCAACCATTGACGATCAACCGCGCTGCACCTCGGATCCGACCCCGGCGCGTTCTGCTGGCCTGCCCGGCTGGAACGTGCAGGTCGCGGCGTGGGCAAATGCGCGTCGGGTCGTTGCGAACAGCCAAGAAGCCGTCGGTGACCAGGAGCATTGTGCCATAGCAGCGAAACGGGGTCTCGACCAGTGAGATAAGTTGCCGGACATGATGATCCGATGGTGGCAGGTATGACCCAGCCAGCACGTGACTTGGTGAACCTACGCGCCCGAGAAGCTGTGCGGGATGTGACGAGCGGGACTGTGCTGCGCGACATCGACGACATGTGGCAAGACGAGCTCTTCGCTCCGCCCGCCGAGGACCCCGAGCCCGTGGGCGGTCAGCGCGTGACCCGGTTCCAGGGCTACCTCGACCAGGTCGATTGGACCGATCCCGGGCACGTCGCTCGGGCGATACGGGTCTTCGAAGTCGCGATCCGGCATCTGTTCTTCCACCCGGACACCCCCGAATGGGATCCCTCCGACCTCATCGAACGGCTTCGCCGGCTCTTCGCCCGCGACGGCTACACGATCGACGAGTCAGGCCGGTTCTTGGGGGGACGTTCGATCGTGCTCCAGTCCGCGGACCTGGCAGATCTGCGCGACACGACTGTGATCTTCGAGCATCTCGAGCGGATCGAGCACGCTGTCGTTCGCGCTGACCCGGCACTGGCGATCGGCTCAGCGAAAGAGCTCGTCGAAAGCACGGCCAAACTGGTTCTGCGTGAGCGCGACCAGGAGTTTGACAGTGGGTACGACCTGCCGAAACTGGTGAAAATAGCCGAAGAGTCCTTGCACCTCCATCCCGCCCAGAACCGTCAGGACCCTGACGGGACGCAGACGATCCGCAAGGTCCTCGGAGCAGCGCTGACAATCACCAGCGGGATCGCCGAGCTACGCAACGACTACGGCACCGGCCACGGGCGAGACACCGCCCCGGCCGGGCTGGGCCCACGCCATGCCCGGCTCGCCGTCAACGCGGCCCGATTGTGGTGCCAGTTCATGCTCGACACCCTCGGTGATCCGAAGGCGCCGTGGCAGAAGACCGCGACAAACCCCGCACCCGGTCAGGAGCGACGAACACCTGGGAGTGCCGACGTCAAGCTGTAGGTTCCGGCACGAGGCAGCCGACAGCTTGTACATGTTCGGGCCTGAGTGGGACCGACATCGCGGATGACCTTCGCCAACGGGCAGACGCGATGGAGAGGCACTGGCCAGCTGGCGGAGGTTGGCTGGTTCGAACAGGCTTGTAAGCGGTATGAGCGGATGTTCATCCGAGGCTTTCACGTTCTGCAAGGAATCGATCGAGCAGGTCGAACAACACCTCGAGGATCCGGAGTTCCTCCTCGGGACTGAGATCTGTGTCAGAGTCCCGTTCGGGCAAGGCGATCTGCTTGATCACGCCCGGCCAGGTGAAGTTGCTCTCGCGTCGGAGGTGGTTGGCGAGAAGCCAGTCGCGAAAGCCGTGCAGCCCCTGGCCACCCGACCGTCGCACGGCGTAGTCGTAACCGTCGAGGAAGCACGTCACACCTCGAACGGTTGTGAAGCCGATGTATATGCCTGGGCGCGAGGCAAATTGCAGTAGGTATTCGCGTTCGGTGACGTTGTTCGGGTCCAACGGCTTCCATTCCTCGCCACGCCTCCACCTGGTGGCGTGTGCATCGAGGTCCACGGGTTTCTCCATTCCGCTACTTCATCACGCCTACGGCGATCGTGGATGCACATGTTCGCCTGTGCCGGCCCCACCCGAGTCGAAGCGCACCAAACTCGGCGTGAGCGGACATGCTCCGGCGCAGCCTGGTGGTCGACTGGTGACTAGTCGTGGTCTCCGGATTTTCCTTTGCCGCTGGTGGTTTGGCCGAAGAAGAACCCCAAGATCAGCAAGACCATGCTCGTAAGGACCTCCGGCACAACGGTGTGGAGGAACATCGCGACAACGAGAACGACGCTAAACCCGAGCAGCAAGATTCCACCGACCAAGACTGCGACTGGTTCGCGCTGGAGGAGACTCCACCACATCTCCCACTTCTTTCTCTGCGCTTCGATCTTGCGCATCTCTAGAAGTCCGTCGTCAATCGGCGTGTGAAGCTTGGCGTCGAGATCATCAAGGCGCTTCGTCATTGTCGCTGCAAGCTCTGACACCAGGTGCTGTGTCTTAGGGTCTGCAACCGAGGCTTTGACGGCGTCCTCGAACTCATCAACTGCTTCGTGTCTAGCCAGCGTGGAGATTCGGGCTGTCACGTCCATCCTACGTTCGCGGACCCGGCGCAAGAATGGAGACCAAGAACCGAAAGTTCCGTCAGGCATTTGATACTCGGTCCCCGCGCGAGATTTTGCCGTCTCACCGATGGTCTTCAATCTGTCGAGAACGTCATTCAGCTCCGCAAGCGTAAGGTTGCTGAGGTCGCGGGGAATCCCCGCTAGTTCTAGCAAGGCATTTGCCTGCTCTCTTGAGACAACGGTAGGTGTCTTCACGTAGTAGACGGCACCGTCTGCACCGATCAGTGGTGTGCCTTGGATCGGTTCATGATCGCTTGCCACGGTGCGGTTCTCCCTGACTCTGAGTCGATTGCGTCGGTGCGAGGCTGCGGCCGTTCGCCTCGGATTTGCGGGACTGTGGAAAGGCGGGCCGGTCCCTTTCGGTGAATCCAGCGGGGGGGTGGCCTGTCGCTCACATACAGTCCGCGTCCACAAAGTGTGGTCGGACTTGCCTTTGTCGCTGCCGGTTTGGCCGATGAAGAACCCCAAGATCAACAGGAACGCGCTCGACACGATCTCCGGCACTGGGGTATAGGTGTCGAGCGAGGTCTCCAGTTCGTCGATGGACATGTTCTTGACATCTTCGCGGAATCCAGCTGCTCTGAGTAGCCGACTGAGCCGGTCTTGCTGGTGACGAATCTTCTACCTCGACGAAGAGCCGTGGTGTACTTCCGTCACCGTGCAAAACCCAATCCATCTTGGGCATGCTCAGCTGTTCCTCCCCTATCCGACAGGCGTCAGTCGCGGACGTCACGAGGCTACGGGAACGCGCTCATGACGACGTGGAGTCGATGCTTGTTGGCAGCACCCAACGTCGGACTGTTCTGTCGCTCTTGCCAAGCCGGCGGGCGCCTTAACGGTAGGAGGCAGTCTCGGCAAGGAGATCTCGGGTGCGAGGCGCATAGGTCGGCCTCATCGTCCGGTGGTGGGTAGTGGCTCGGGGTGCCGCGAGGGTGCGGAGTCTGCGGCAAGGAGATGCGGCGCGGTTACGGCGAGGGCCGCAGGCTGCCAGACGGGGAGTTCGTCGGTGGCGGGTTTATATGCGGTGGGCGCTGGGGGCCGCATGGGCGACGACAGCGTTCTTTTCGTCGTCCGAACTCAGTCAGAAGCGCGATCGAGTGTCACATGAGGGACGCTGTCTCTCAGTGTTTACGACTGTCATGCGCTACTTGATCATCGGCATTACAGTGCCTTCCACTCACCCCTCAGCGAGCCAGACTGCCTGTACGTGACCTCAGCTGCTGGGTATCAGCGGGCTAGCTGGCTGCCTACTGTCGACTCCTAGCCAGGCTGGTCAACGGTTCGCGGCCGATGAGGCGTTTCGTGGGCGGAGCGGTGTG
Organism: Nocardia sp. NPDC004582; assembly: GCF_053602115.1. Lineage (NCBI taxonomy): Bacteria > Bacillati > Actinomycetota > Actinomycetes > Mycobacteriales > Nocardiaceae > Nocardia > Nocardia sp. NPDC004582. The sequence goes on from NZ_JBSGCY010000024.1 coordinate 32,363, forward strand.
ATCAGGACGTGCACGTGTCCGTATGGTCGGCTGGCCGAGCTGCTCCGGCGGACTGGGTTGGTCGAGCGTCGGTGCCAAGCCCCAGGTTTGGTTTGTCGGACGACCACTGTCTTGCTAGGGTGCCCAAGGCACGCCCCTGTAGCTCAATAGGTTAGAGCCGACGACTCATAATCGTCTGGTTGCCGGTTCGAGCCCGGCCGGGGGCACGTCGAGACCCCGCCTCGCTCGAGACGAGGCTGGAGGCGGGGGACTCGAAGACCAGTGAATTTTGTCGTTTTGGTCGGCTTCGAGCGGGGTTTTCCCAGCTCAGTGCAGTCGCATGCTCGATTGACCTCCTAATCCACTGATCGCGCTCTAGTGGCGACTAGTGGAAGCCCGGCCGACGCGATCCTAGGATCACGGATGCGCAACCGAGCTTTCTTGCCGATAACCGTCGGCAATCCCTGTCGTCGGGACCGAACGTACAGCTGACGGTGATCAGGTGGCGGTCGGGTGAGAGGTCAACGACTGCCGCAGTGACACATGCCGGGCGAGTAACTGCGGAACCTTGTCAGGGGTCAGCGGCTGTCCGCCGTACAGGGTCGTCGACTCGTGGGCCAGTTCGGCACGCAGCGCCTCTTCGTCCTCGCACATTGACTCGAACGTCCGGTAAAGATCGCCCCCTCGGGTGCCCGGTGTGTCCTCGCGGCTGATGTAGAGCCGCACGAGGTCTCGGTAGCCGCGGCGGAAGCCGAACCATCGGCCCATCTGGCTCATCGCGGAGGCGGCAGGGGCGCGGTGGCGGACATACGAGACTGTCAGGCCCTCAATAGTGAAGCTTCGTGTCAGCTTGGGGCCGGCGAGAAGGATTTTCCAGACGGTGCGGCGGTCGAAATCAATGTCGCCGGTGTTGATATCGCTGCCGCTATCGACGATGACGATCGGCTTCTGGTCGGCGCCGACGCGGGCCACGGCGGGGCCGATGTAGGGCATCAATTCGTCGAATGACACGGGCACGGCGTAACCCTCGGCGCGCACTGCCGACACCGGCGCGATATCGGCGTCGAACAGATCACGTAGTCGTTCGTGGCCTCGTGAGCTGGAATAGCCTGCCTGCCACCACAATTTGGCGATTCGTCCGAGGAGTTCGCGGTGGTCCTCGATCCGGTGGGATTCGTGGACGAGCATCGTGTGATGACGAAAGTGGCCCTCGCCCAGTCCATCTCGGTCTTCTCGAAACAGCTTCATGGCGCCGGTCAGCACGAAGGTATCCAGAGCCCGCTCCAGCTGCTGGGTGTCGTCGTCGCGGTCGACATCCACGTCGCGGACATACGCCAGCTCATTGGAATTCGCGACTGTGCGCTCGTGTTGCGAACCGGCAGTTCCAAAGTCGTGGAAGTCACTGGCACCCATGTATCCCTCGGGGCGCGGTAGCGACAGGATGAAGTCTTTGGGAAAGGTCTCTGCGTTGGCCTGCGGATCGATGAAGACCTTCGCGAACGGTGTCGCGGTGTACCCCACGTACTGAGCGCGCGGCAGGATCTCCAGCAGCTGTCCGATCAGGTTGCTGATGGTGCCGGGCTCGGAATCCGAGGCGAGCCGGGCGGTGTCGATCGTGGCTCCATCGGATTCGTCATCGATGATCAGGGCCGGGATCTCGTGGAGGGTCTGGAGGTGGCGCAGGTCGTGTACCAGTTTGGTCAGGATGGTTTTGTTCTTCTTGATCACCATCAGCCGCGCCGCGGAGCGATGCAGATTGCGGTCGTCATAGAGGGGCAGTTCCGGTTGCTGCTTGTCGAACTCGAGGGCGCTGCTTCCTGGTGGCAGTGAGTTGTAGTCACTGTGGCGGGTGGTGAGGCGAACGATGTCGAAGCCGCCGAGAGTCGAGGGCATGCCGCCGAATTCGATGAATTGACCGTGCAACCACGAGGGGTCGTCGCAGTAGTCGGATTCGTATTCGCTCACCCCGCGCAGGATGTTCTCGCGGCCGACGAGATCTTGGTCGAGCCGGCGTTGGGTTTGTTCCCGCAGCAGGTTCCACGCCCCTTCGAGAACGATCACCAGGCGGTACCCGGCGTCCATGGCCTTAGCGATGACACCGGTGAACTGTGAGGTCTTCCCGGACTGGACGTAGCCGACCACCAAGCCCTTGGACTGGTAGGCATGCGGACGCGTCGGATCAGCCAAGCGCTCGACGATGGCGTCAGTGGCCAGATCGAGCCTGTGCACGGCCGTGGTTGGCCAGCCCTTGTTGGCCAGCAGCTCTCGATATCGCGGCCAATACCATGCCCGCTGCAGCTGTGAATGCGGGGTGTACCAGGGCTCGAAGACCGTGTCGATGAGCACTGAACCCAGCGCTTCGGCGATCGGGCAGGCCTCGTTGAACCTCTTGCGCGTTTCCGGGCTCAGCGCCAGCCGATCGTAGAGGTCGGCTCGCCGCTGCTGGGTACGTGGTTCGGACTGCGACCAGGAGGGGTTGTCGCTGAGGTCCCACGTCGCGAGCTGCTTGCGCCAGGCTGCGATCAACGGATCGTCCGGACTGGCCGACTGGAGGAACCATTGCAGATCATTTTCCGTGGCGTATTGCCAGGCTCCGGCGATATCCTCGGCGTGGTAGTCCATTGCGCGTTCCAGGCGTTTGGGCTTGGTCACTGCCATATCGGCAAGTAGCGTGTGGTGCAGTGTCATTCGTATCTGGGTCGCTGTCGCGATCACGAGGTCGCGATGGTCTGCCCGCTCGTTGTGCGGAAGTGGCAGCGCGGATCGTGCCGTCGACGACTTGCTGGGCTCGTGGCGTTGCAGAGCGAGAGACAAGGGATCCGTCGGCTGGTCGCCAACCGCCCATTTCCATGCTTCGCTGCTGGTCACACGAAACCGCTCTGTCAAGTCAATCCGGTCGCCGGATGCGGTGTCGGGCAGCAACAACCCGTTGGGCGACACCTCCAGAGCCAGCGCCAGTGCGACCAGGTCGTCGACATCGACTCGGCGCTGTCCCTTCTCCAGCTTCCCCAGCGTCGACAAGTCGATCGGCCTGCCCAGTTCACCCATCCGTCGTGCGAGCGTGGCGAGTGTGAGTCCTCGCGCCACCCGGAGGTCCTGGACGCGTTGGCTCAACCGAATCCCCGTGGGACCGAGTGCTCCGACCTGCTTCGCCATACACCCACGGTACAGCCTCATCGGCTGGATTCGCCAATTGGCGAAAAGCGCCGTTTCTGGCACTTGACGGTGGCGTGTGCACCGGGAAGGCTGTGTTGGACGGGAACGACCCAGCCGGAGCCCATATGGCAACGGCCCCCGCGGCAACGGGGGCCGTTCTCGTCACTACCAGTGATTGATCGGAAGGACGAGTATGTCAAGGGTAACGGGCCGCGCGCAGCGGTCAAGCGGCAGTTCCGCGAACCACACTCACTCGGCGGGGCCGTTGGTTTCGTCACGCGCACTGGGCATCCTGGTGCCGTCGATGCTGATCGGACTGTGTGCTGGGGTGGGCACCGCCGCAACGGCCGGAATGCCGATTGCCGCACACTACGGGGTGGTCCCCGGGCTGATCGCGGGGTTGGGCTCCGGTGCGGCCAGCGCCGCGCTGGTGAGCCTCGCCGTCGCCCGGCACTTGCATTCACTCGTCGCCGCGGCCGTGTGATCAGAGTGTCGCGAAGCTGAGCCTCAGCGGTCACGCTAGCGCTGGTGTGACCGCTGAGGCTCAGCTATGAGGCTCGAGCTCAGCCGGGGAGGCACGTTGGTATCCCGCCTGCTGTGGACACGGCCGCGTGCCGGAGATCTGAAGACCAACGAATTTTGTCGTTCTGGTTGGCCGCCAGCGGGTTTTTGCCAGGTCAGCACAGCGGCAAGCCTGATTGATCTCATAATCCATTGGTCGCGATCCATTGGTCGCGGGTTCGAGCCCCGCCCGCCCCACGTACCCCCTATGAGCAGGGGGTTTCACTGGTTCTGGAGATCCTGCCCGAGCGGCGCGCCGGTGGGCGCACCAGGTTTGTCAGTAGTCATGAACGCGCGTTGATCCTGACGCATCAACGGTATTCAGGTCATGAAGTAGGTCGGAGCTCGGCCATTTCGATGGATATTCCGACATGATGGTGATCGTCTGCCTCGGCTCGGAACGTGATCGGGATGGTGAGCCGGCCACTGAGGAGACTGGGTCGGCGTACTTACCGGAAGATCTTGCCGGGGTTGAGAATCCCGTCGGGGTCCAGCGCGGTCTTGACCGCGCGGTGCATGTCGAGGACCGCGGGGGACAGCTCCTGCCGGAGGCCGGACATCTTCAACAGTCCAACGCCGTGCTCGCCGGTGACCGTGCCGCCGAATTCCAGCCCCGCCGTGATGATGTCGTCGAACGCGGCCTGCGCGCGGATGCGCTGCGCGTCGTCGCCGGGTGGGACGATCAGCAGCGGGTGCAGGTTGCCGTCGCCGGCATGCGCTATGTTCGCGATGACCACGTCATGCGTGTCGCCGATCTGTTCGATCCGCGCCAGCATGTCCGGAACGTGCTTCTTCGGTACGCAGATGTCCTCGGTCAGCACCGGGCCGAGGCGCTCCATCGCCGGGTAGGCGAGGCGTCGCGCTGCGAACAACGTGTCGGCCTCGGTCTGATCGGTGGACGCCGCCGCCCACGTCGCGCCGCCGTCGGTGAAGGACCGCACCATCCGTTCGGCTTCGTCGTCACCGACGGCGCCGGGGGTGTCGATGCGGCCGAGCAGCACCACGTTCGCCTCGGCCGAGATGCCCATGTGCTTCCAGTCATCGACGGCCTGCAGGCACCTTCTGTCGACGAGCTCCAGCGCGGACGGCGTCAATCCCGCGTCGGCGACGGCCCGGATGGCCTTTCCAGCATCGACCAGGGAGTCGAAGTAGCCGACGATCGTCCGCTGCTGTTCCGGTAGCGGACGCAGCTTCACGGTGATCTCCGTGATGATGCCGAGCGTGCCCTCGGATCCGACCATCAGCCCGGCGAGGTCATATCCGGCAACGCCTTTCGCGGTCTGCCGACCCAACCGAACCAGCTCGCCGGTACCGGTGACGACCTCGACACCGAGGACATAGTCGCGGGTGACGCCGTATTTGACGCAGCAGATGCCGCCGGCGTTGGTCGCGACGTTGCCGCCGATGGTCGACCACGGCGAACTGGCCGGATCCGGCGGATACCAGAGCCCCTCGGTAGCGCACTCCGCCCGCAGGTCGTCGTTGACGACGCCCGGCTCGACGACCGCGATCCGCTCGAGCCGGTCGATCCGCTTGACCGCCGTCATCTGCTCCAGCGATACGATCACGCATCCCGGCACGGCGTTGGCGCCGCCCGAGAGTCCGGTTCCCGCGCCACGCGGTACGACGGGAATGCCGTGCAGCCGGCAGTACCGGACCAGCGCCTGGACCTCGGTCGCCGATCGAGCGCGCAGCACCGCGAGGGCATCGTGGTAGGGCGCCCACGCCGCCTCGTCGTGCTGGTATCGGTCGACGATGTCGGGGTCGGTGACGAAGCGATCCTCGGGGATCTCGTCGCCCAGCGCGGCGATCAGATCCGGCCCATCGACGGGTGCGCTCATGCCAGCACCCTAAGCCGCGCAGGACACCCGGTCGGGGCGTCGAGTCGAAGTTCATCCGTTGAGTGGGACGGTCGCTTCCGGCCGTCACTTCTCGATCGAATGATCAAGAAGCTGAGTTGAACCGTCAAATCGTAGGTTTCCCACGTGGCCTCGAATCTGCAAAGGCGATTGCGAATGTCTGACGTATTCCTCCCGGAACCGCGGTTCGTCGACACCGACGGGGCCTGCCTCGCGGTTTTCGAGGCGGTGCCGGAGAAGATCACCCGCGACGTGTGTGTCGTTCTCTGCCATGGCTTTCCGGAGCTGGCGGCCTCGTGGCGGCACCAGCTGCAACCCATCGCGGACGCCGGGTTCCACGTCCTGGCACCCGATATGCGTGGGTATGGTCAGTCGACCGGGCCGGAGGATCCCCGCGAGTACAGCATCGCCGAAACCACGGCGGATGTGGCGGCGCTGATCAAGGACGCCGGTTATGAGAAGGCCGTCGTGGTCGGTCACGACTTCGGCGGCATGGTGTCGTGGTCGATGCCGTACCTGCGGCCCGATTCGGTCGCCGGCGTGATCACGCTGAACACCCCGTTCGGGTTCTCCGAGCACAATCCGATCGAGCTCTACGAGCAGGTGTACGGACCGCGAAACTACGTGGCGTACTTCCAGACACAGGAGTGCGAGGATCTGCTCGACAAGGACCCCGCGGCCACGTTCCGGTTCTTCATGCGCCGCGACACCGGCGACGGCACCAACCTGTCGCGCTCCGGACAGCACGACCCGGAGTCGATGTCCTACATCCACTGGCTGCACGATGACGAGTCGACGTGGCCGGGCGAGGTCGTCATGAGCCCGGAGGAGCTGCAATACTACGCGAATGCGTACGCGCGCAGCGGTTTCCGCGGCGGCCTGAACTGGTACCGGAGCATCCTCCGGAACTGGGAAGTGCATACCGAGCGTTTCCCGGACGGCGTGCCGCAGGTGGACGTGCCCGCGCTGATGATCGCGGCACGTCGCGACCCGATCTGCCACCCGATGCTCAGCAACAACCTGCTGCAGTACTTCGAGACGTTCGAGCGCCGGATCATCGACACCGGCCACTGGACGCAGCTGGAGGATCCGGACACCACGACCGCGATGATCGTCGAATGGCTCGACCGCCATTTCTGAGCGGGCCCGTCCGATCGGGGCGGGTAGCCTGGCCGGCATGAATCGCGTGCTGCCGAACCGGCAGGGTGATGCCACCCGGGCGCGCCTGATCCGCACCGCGGAAAAGCTCTTCGCCGACAACGGCGTCGACGCCGTGTCGGTCCGCGCGATCAATGCCGCCGCCGGACAGGGCGCTGCTGCGGTGAACTACCACTTCGGCACCAAGGAAGACCTGCTGTCCGCGGTGCTGCTGGACCTGGGTTCCGCAGTGATGGAGTCGATTTCGCAGCGGATCGATCGCCTCGAGGCCGGCCCCGCGCCCGACCTCGAGGCGGTCGTGCGGGCGCTGACCGATCCGTACCTGGAATTGCTACTCGCACATCGGGTTCGGGGTATCCGCTGGACCAAGATCGTCGTGCACGTGTCCCGCGACTACACCCGGCCGGCGATCGCCGACACCCCGCAGGACGAGCTTGCCCAGCGGCTGCGAGCCCAGCTCGGCCGCGCGCTGCCCGATACGCCCGGCGAACGGATCGCGCAGCGCTGGCCGATCGCGGTGATGAGTTTTCTGCAGTCGCTCAGCCGCGTGGATCTGTGGTCCAGCAGCCCGAAGATGAGCGATGTGGAGCTCATCGACTTCTACGAGGACCTGGTCTCCTTTCTCATCGGCGGTGCCGAACGCATGCTTCGCTGACCGGCCGATCGGCGATTGTGCGTGTCCGATCGTTCGATGGGCGCGGACCGGGGCGTGGTGCCTATCCGTGTCGTGCTACGTCCTCGCACAGGATGCTCGGCCAGCGTGCGAGATCGGCCGGTGTGTGCGCCACTGCCAGGGTGGCCTTCGGCAGCAGGTCCACCAGCGCCTCGGCGGTCGACACCGGATGGGCGGGGTCGTCGATCCAGGCCAACACCGTGGTCGGCACGTCGATCGCGGCGATCGCCTCGGGGGCGGGCAGGTCGCTCATCGCTGCCCCGCGGAACAGTGCGGGCAGGAGGTGCTCGAGGACATCCGGCACGGTTTCCGGCGTTCCGACGGTGGCCGGCGGGCGAGGCGCGGCGAGATCGGCGCCGAGGAAGGCGTCGAGTCCCTGCTCCTCGATCAGGCGGGCGTTCTTCCGGTAGATCTCGGCCTTCGCGGCGCGGGTGCGCCAGGCGGTCGCGGGCACCAGCAGGGTGAGGCCGGCGAATCGGCCGGGATCGCGGACAGCGGCATGGAGCAGTGTCCCGGTGCCCATCGAAGGACCGACGCCGTGCACCTGTTCGCCGGGGAACCAGTGGTCGAGCAGGTTCAGCAGGTCTTCGGCCAGAACCGGCCACCGATAGTCCTCGGGGACGGCGCGACCCGTCGAGTGGCCGTGGCCGCGCGCGTCGTACCGCAGCAGTCGGGTTCCGCTGAGTCCGCGGCCGAGATCGAGGTCCATCAGGCGGTCGCGGTGGCGGCTGGAGGTGAGACCGTGGAGTTGGACGACGGGGTGGCCGCCCTCGTCGCTCAGTTCCACGTCGAGGTCGGCGCCGGGAACGTGGAAGGTCGGCACGGAGGCTCCAGGGTGCTGGTGAGACGGCGATCGCTCGGGAAGGAAGCCTAGGATACCGTCATGCGGCTGACCAACGTCGCGCACTTGCGCCTGCCGTTCGGCCGCCTGCTGGGCTTCGATGTGACCGCGGGGCGGGTGGGCCGGTCACTTCCCGTGTCCTTCGACCAGCGCCGCCACGTCGGCGCCGGCGACCGGGCGGGATCCTGGATGGCGTTGTCCTTCAGGCTCTCCGCGCCGGTACCGCTCGACGAGCTCGCGACCGCCTGGCTGGCGGTGATCGAGCGGCACGGCACGCTGCGGTCGGTCTTCGTGCCGGGCGAGGACGGCGATCCTCGGCTGCACGAGGTCGATATCCGCCCCGGCGGCTGGGTCGAGCATGTGATCGCTCCGGGCCAGGCGGTCAACGATGCGCTTCGTGCCGTGCTCGACCATGCTTGTTCACCGTACAGTCGTCCGTCGTACCGGCTCTGCGTGCTCGAGACCGCGGTGGGGCCGACGGTGGTGCTCGCCGCCGACCACGCGCACGTCGACATGTGGTCGATGCTGGTGATCGTGCGGGACCTGCTCACCGCGCTGGCCGCGGTGCAGCAGGGTCGGGCACCGTCGTTGCCGCCCGCCCCCGCCTTCGCGGAGCACACCCGCGTGCTGCGGGACCGCCCGCCGGCACCCGACGAGGTGCACCGCCGCTGGGCTGAGGTGCTGGCGGGCAGCGGCGATGTGATGCCACGGTTCCCGCTGCCGCTGGGTGAGGCGACGTTGCAGGAGGAGCGCGTGGAGGTGCGCGATGTCCTCGACGTCGACGACAGCGCCGCGTTCTCGGCGCAGGCCCGCGACGACGGCGTCTCGACCTTGGCGCTGGTGGTGGGGGCGATGACCGAGGTGACCCACGAGTTGGCGGGCACCGCACTGCGGGCGGTGTTTCCGGTGCACAGTCGGTACGACACCATCTGGCACGACTCGGTGGGGTGGTTCATCACCAACTCGGTGCTCGAGTCGGCCGACCCCGATCCCCGTGCCAGCGCGGAGGCGGTGAAGGAGGCCGTCCGGATGGGGTCCTGGCCACTGGAGGACATCCTGCGTCCGTGGGGCGGGATGCCGGAGGCGCCGGGGATGTTCGCGATTTCGTGGCTGGACCTGCGTCGGCTGCCGGTGCGCGTCGACGCGACCGGATTGGAGGCGCAGTACGTCGGCGCGACGATTCGGACCGACGGCGTGATGCTCTGGTTCATCCTCGACGAGGCGGGTCTGCATCTGCGCTGCCGATATCCGGACACTCTCGAAGCCCGGCGGCACGTCGGCGCCTGGCTGGACACACTGATCGCCCGACTGCGGTCACGGGCACGGGCTTCGGTCGGTGGCCGGCTCCGACTCGGCGACCGGATCTATCGTGTGCAGCGGGCGGAGCGTGCCGATGTGCCGGAGCTGGTCGCGCTGCTCTCAGACGACGAGATCGGCCGTGCCCGTGAAGGTTTCGACGTCGCCCGCTACGAGGAGGCGTACGACGCCGTCACCGGGGACCCGTCGCACTATCTGGCCGTGGTCCGGGACGAGGGCGACCGGATCGTCGGCACCATGCAGCTCACCATCATTCCGGGGCTGTCCCGCGGCGGCGCCACCCGCCTGCAGATCGAGGGAGTCCGGGTCGCCGCCTCGGAACGCTCACGCGGCATCGGAACCGCGATGCTCGAGTGGGCACACGACCACGGCAGGCACCGAGGCGCGACCCTCGCGCAGGTCACCACGGACCGGGCGCGCGAGCGGGCTCATGCCTTTTATGCGCGGCTCGGGTACGACAACAGTCACGTCGGGCTGAAGCGGGCGCTCTGACCGACTCTCGCGGCGTTCCGGATCGACGCCGTGCCGTGGACGGCGAGGTCGCAACCCGCTTCATCTGACTTGATCGAAAGATAGTCAGCCCCTACGGTATCTAACTATGGTTGAATCAAGTCAGGCAGTGTCTACTGCCCCCGGTTGCCGGCGGAGCGGCGCGCGGGGGCGGTGAAGATCTGGGCCACGTCGACCTCTCTGGCCGCCGCGATCGGGCCGGTGATCGGGGGTGCGCTGGTGAAGGTGGCGTGGCAGTGGGTGTTTCTGGTCAATGTGCCGGTCGGTGTGATCGCGGTGGCCGGTGCGGTGGCGCTGTTGCCGGAGACCAAAGGCGAGACGGCGGAGCGGATTCCGGATCTGCTCGGGGCGCTCATCCTCGCGGTCGGGCTCGGCGCGCTGGCGTTGGCGCTGGTGAAGGGGCAGGAGTGGGGTTGGGCGGGGAGTCCCACGCTCATCGCGTTCGCGGCCGCCGCGGTCGCCGCGGCGCTGGTGATCGGCCGGGTACTCACCCATGCCTCGCCCATCGTCGATCCCGCGCTGTTGCGGGTTCGAACGTTCTTCTGGGCCAATGTGACCGCGCTGTTGTTCTGTGTCGCCTTCGGTGCGGTGCTGCCCAGCGTCGTGCTGCGGCTCGAGACCGGCGCCGGTTACAGTGCCCTGGCCACCGGGCTGGCGGTGGCGCCCGGTCCACTGATGGTGCCCGTGTTCGCCGCGGTCGGGCAGCGCTTGGCCAAGCGTGGCTGGGCGGCCGGTCGTATTGTGGCCCTGGGTAACTCGATGGTCTTCCTGGGTGCGGTGGTCTTGGCTCTCGGCGCCCGGACCGAGGTGGACTACCTCACCCAGGTGCTGCCCGGCTGGCTGATCGTCGGTGTGGGCGTGGGCTTCTCGCTGCCCAGCCTGTTGGCGTCCGCCACGGTGGATCTGCCACCCGCTCGCGTCTCCACCGGCAGCGGCATCGTGAACACCAGCCGGCAGCTCGGCTATGTCCTCGGTGTCGCGATGCTGGTGGCATTGCTCGGCACGCTCACCGCCTCCGGGGACGACGCGTTGAACGGGTTCCGGCACTCGTGGTGGACGATCGCGGCGGTGGCGCTGCTGAGCGTCTTCACCGCGCTCGGGATCACGGGCCGAGCGCAGCCTCAGCCGATTTCGACGACACGGGCCCAGGATGGGGGCGGATCCGGGACGTAGCCCGAATCGTCATCGGTCGGGGTGGAGGGCCGGCGAAAGAGGCCGATCACGGTTCGGGCGGAGGGGCGGTGTTTGGGCCAGGGGGTTTGGCCGTCGGTGAGGACCACCACGACGTCCGGGCGGGGTTGGGCGCGTAGGGCTTTGGTGAAACCGGCGCAGAGGTCGGTGCCTCCGCCGCCGATCAGGGGGATGCTCTCGGCTTGGCAGAAGGGGCCGGCGATGTGGGCCGCGGCGTCGCAGGAGATGACGGTGAGGAGGTCTTTGCGGCCGGCGAGGGCTCGAGCTATGGCGGCGGTTTCGACGAGGGCCGTGCCCAGTTCGGTGTCGCTCACCGACCCCGAGGTGTCGATGATGACGGTGACGTGGGGCGGGGTGCGGCGGAGGGTCGGGAGGATGGTGCGGGGGAGGGCGGTGGCGCGGCGGGACGGCCGCGAATAGGTGTGGGTTTCGCCGAGGCCCGGGGTGGACGCCGCGGAGCGCAGAGCCGCGCCGAGCAGATCTCGCCAGGGTTGCGGCGGGTGGAGGGCTTGGTCGGCCCAGCGGCGCCAGCCGTCCGGAGCGTTGCCGGGCCGGCCGACGATGCCTTGGGCCACCAGGAATGTGACGGCGTCGCGCTGCTGGTCGGTGAGGGTGTCGGCGCCGTCGGGGCCCAGATCCCAGTCGCGGTCGAGGCCGTCGGCGCCGCTGCCGCAGTCGAGCCAGGCCAGGTGCTGGGTGGTGACGGTGAGGCGGAATTGGTGGAGGTAGTCCTCCATGAGTTCGCCCGAGGCGAGGCCGAGGGTGGCGGGGGTGACCGCGTCCTCGGGGTGGATCAGGCCGTCGCCGAAGGCGTCGTCGTTGATCTCGGCGTCGGCGGCGATGTTCATGCGGAGGCGTTCGGCGGGGCCGGACAGGTTGTGGGCCTGGGCGAAACGTTCGCTGCGACCGTGGTGGTCGCGGAGCAGGTGGGAAACCTCGTGCACGAGAATCGAAGCCAGGTTCTCGACGGGGGTGTGGTCGACGAACGCGGGGGAGACGTAGCAGCGCCAATAGCGGTCGACGGCCATGGTGGGGACGCGCCGGGATTCGACGATGTTCAGGGCGTAGAGGGCGGTGGCCAGGTAGGGGCGGGCGCGGACGGCCAGCAGGCGTGCGGCGAAGAGCTTCTCGGAGTCCAGGATCGGGGTCATCGGCCCACCTGCGCGGTGATGCGGGCGGCGGCGCGGTCCGCGCCCTGGGCGACCGAGACGAGGCCGGTGAGCCGCTCGATCGACGCTGGGACGTCCCAGGTTTCGTGGCGCAAGGTCGCGAGGGTGGTGGCGGGGACGACGACCAGGTCGGGCGCCCCGGTTTCGGCGGCCTTCGCCAGCAGCGCCCAGGCGGCGTCCCAGCGGGCCTTGGTGCGGCGGTTGCGCACGGCCGCCACCACGGCGTCGAGCGCCGCCTGACGCAGGTCGCCGCGGGTGGGCAGGTCGGCGGCGCCGGGATCGGCGAGCAGCAGCTCGGGGTCGGGGAGATCCATGCGGTCGATGCTGGTGAGCAGTTCGAAGCCGGGGCCGTCGCCGACCGCGCCGCGGATCAGCAGGGACAGCACGTCGCGGCTCGCGCCCGCCGCGGTGGCGAAGGCGATGAGCCGCACCGTCATCTCCCAGCTGCGCGGGGACGGCCAGGCGCCGCCGCGGCGGGCCTCGCTGCTGGGCAGCTGATGCACCAGCTTCGGGCGGCCCGCGAGCAGGCCGCACACCGCGTTCCGGGCGAAATCCACTGCCTCCGGCAATCTTTCGGGATCGAGAGTGGGCAGCGTCGCGTGCGGCCAGGTGCCGCCGAGACCCCGCACCACCACCTCGTGATCGTGCACCCAGTTCAGGTGCACGAAACGGTTGGCCAGCGGCGGGCTCAACTCCCAGCCGTCGGCCGCCGAGGAACGCGGGTTGGCGGCGGCCACGATGCGGACATCCGGCGGCAGTCGCAGCGTGCCGATCCGGCGTTCCAGCACCAGGCGGAGCAGGGCCGCCTGCACGGCGGGCGGCGCGGTGGACAGCTCGTCGAGGAACAGCAGGCCGCGCCCGGCGCGCACCAGGCGGACGGCCCACTCCGGCGGGGCCATCGGGACACCGTGGGTCGCGGGATCGTCGCCGATGATCGGCAGCCCGGAGAAGTCCGACGGCTCGTGCACGCTGGCGATCACCGTGGTGAGCGGCAGGTCCAGGGCCTGCGAGAGTTGGGTCAGGGCAGCGGTTTTGCCGATGCCCGGCTCACCCCACAGCAGCACCGGCAGGTCGGCGGCCACGGCCAGGGTGAGGGCTTCGAGCTGGAGATTGGGCCGGGGTTCGGTGGCGACATCGCCCAGCAGGGTCAGCAGGTCGCCCGCGATGGCGAGCTGGGAGTCGGAGTGGGTTTCGGAAGACATGGGTGCATCACCTCGGGAGTTCGGAGGAATGGGGAGCGCGACGGTCGCGGGATCAGCGGGACGTCGCGTTGCGCGGATGGGCCCGGTGCTTCGGCCGGGGAATGCAAGGGAAGGGCTTGGTCAGCCCGGATCGGAACAGGCCGTAGGTGATCCGCTGCCGTGCGGCCGCCTCCAGCTCGTCGCGCAGTGCGCCGTCGCGCAGCGACGCGCCGGGACCGAGGGCACGCTCGACAACGGTGAGCGCACCGGCGGTATCGCCGTGCATCAACCGTTCCCGGACGTCGGACAGCCAGTCCGGTCGCCGGTGGGCCCGGTCGATCGCCTGGAGGCAGGGCAGCGGGGTACCGGTCAGAGCGACCAGCAGTTCTTCGCGCCGGATCTCCGCGGCATCGTGATCCAGGGCAGCCAATTGCCCGTCCACCAGGGCGATCCGATGCACCTCGCCACGGCACTGAACGAGCTGGGATCGCCCGTCCTGGACTGTGCCAGAGGAGGTTTCGGCCTTCGAATAGCCCGGATCCAGTGCCGAGGCGACCAGCGGATGCAGCCGATCGGCGGTGATCGCGCCCGCGCGCATCAACTCCAGATCGGGCAGCACCCAGGTCGCGGCGTCCGGCAGCACCGGTAGTCCGGACATCTCGCCACGCGGATATCGCTCGGCGATCCGGGGTGGATCGCCTGGGTGTGAGGACAATTCGAGGACGATCCGCCGCCGCACCCCGGCCCGAACGAGAACCCGACCGGCCGCGTGCCCTTCGGCGCGCAGCAGGATCCTCGCCTCGTCGGCCCACCGGCCCACCGCGGCACCTGGCGGGGCCGCGTCGGCCGGCTGGGCCCCCACGTCGCCGACGGAATCGAATCGCGTTGCTCCGGAACGTATTCGAAGCTCATCGGCGCGACGTGAATCCCACAGGTGGCGATGCAGATCCAGCCGATACCGCCGGTCGGGCCGGGGATGCGGATGCAATGTGCCGACATCCCTGTCGCCGGAACCGTCCCACAACGCGAGGCTCACCCGCTGACCGGAATCCGCCCACACGGGAGCGGTCCGCACCACGAGATGAACCGAACCGGCGCTGCCGCAATCGCTTCCGTGCTCGGCGTCGTGGTACCGGGCCAGCGACACGGTCAGCCCGGGCCGCAGCAATCCGTCCGGAGCGACTCGCGGCAGATGCCACCGCAGCAGATCCGGTGCCAGACTTCGCAGATCGTCTCGAACCCGCGCGGCCAGCTCCCGCCCGTGCACGCGGGCCACCGCTCGCGGATCGATATCCACATCGAAACCCGCTGCGGCACAAGCCCCAGCCCAATCCCCGGCACGACGCCGAGCGGTAGCGGTCTCGATCATGGAGGGCGGCACGGCGAATTCCCGCACGCGCAGCCAGAATGAATGTCGGGAAGCTATCCCGTTCGCGGTCGATGGGTGCATCAGCACTCACCAGAAGCGAACGAGACCCCCAATCCTTGCTCAGAATGAGTAGTCATCGTGCCGATCATAACGCCCCGCCCCGATCCGGGCCACCCGGGACGGAGGCGCGGCTTCAGCGGCCGCGCTGGTCATGGTCGCGGCCGCCGGGTCGAGGGCCGGGCTAGCCGGAGATGCTGGGCAGCGGGCAGCCGAAGCTGCCGGTGGTGGTGGCCGGGCCGACCTGGACGGTCACCGGGTCGAGGGTGAACGTCTGTGCGGTGTCGAAACCCGCTGTGGCGGTGAGGGTGTGCGAGCCGGGAGTGGCCGGGGTCCAGGAAACCTTGGCGGGGTTACCGACCAGCACGGTGGTCCCGACCCGGGCGGTGCCGATCAGGACGCCGTTGTCGTAGAACGTGACCGGCATGCTGTTGAAGGCACTGCTGCCGCCGCCGACCATGTCGCCGCTGGTGACCTTGTAGGAGCAGCCCGCCGAGAGTTTCGTGCCCTCGACGGTGACCGGGCCGAGGCCCGCGGCCGCGGCGTCGGGGGCCATGGTCAGGAGGAGTGCGCCGGTTCCGGCCGCCACCGTCGCGGCGGCACGAGCGGCCCGCGTCCAAGGGGAAGTCATGTAGTGAAATTAACATGCTTCAGATTGGTGGGACTTTGGTTCGACCCGATCACAGCACCGCCTGGGTCTGGGTCACCTTGGCGACGAGAGTGCCCGCGTCATCACGGATCTCGGTCTCCACGACGATGAAGCTGCGCCCGGTGTGCAGCGGCGTCGCGGTGGCGGTGGCGTGACCCGACCGCAGCGCGCGCACGAAGTTCGTCTTCGACTCCACCGTGGTCGTACCCTGTTTGCCCGCCGGGAGATTCAGATACGCGCACACCGCCGCGGTGGCGTCGGCCAGCGCCATCAGCGCGCCGCCGTGCAGGGAACCACCCAGCGTGCACAGGTTCTCGCGCCAGGCCAGCCGGCTGCGGACCAGCTCCGGGCCGCAGTCGAGAACCTGCACGCCGAGGCCCTCGGTGAACGGCATGGTGGCGAACAACTGGGGGCCGATCGGGTCGGCGGAGATATCGGTCATGCCATCGACTGTGCCCGGCGCGGAGCCCGGAGTCGATTACCTCGGGGGTAATCGACTGTGCTCCGCCGCAATCGGTGACGGGTGCCGGGCCGGTGTGTCTGGAAGACTCGCCGGGTGCAGGTGAGTGTGCTCGGACCGGTTCGGGTCCATGCGGAGGACGGGACCCGGGTCGAGATTCCCGGCGTGCGAGTGCGAATGCTGGTGGCGCGGCTGGCGTTGGAGGCGGGACGCGACGTGCCCGTGCCCGCTCTCGTCGACGGACTGTGGGGTGAGGAACCGCCCGCCGACGCGCCGGGCGCGTTGCAGGCGCTGGTATCGCGGCTACGCAAGGCGTTGCGCGACGTCGGCGCCGTCGAATTCGGGCCCGGCGGCTACCGGCTGCCCGGGGTGAGCGTGGACGCCGCCCGATTCGAGGAACTGGTGCGGCGCGGCCGGCGGGAATTGGCCGCGGACCGCGCCGAACCCGCCGCCCGCCTGCTGCGCGAGGCCCTCGAGCTGTGGCGCGGGCCCGCCCTCGGCGACGTCCTCGACGCCCCCTACGCCCAGACCGCCGCGACCCGGCTCGACGATCTGCGGGCCACCGCCCTCGAGGACCGGTTCGAGGCCGAACTGCGGCTCGGCCGCCACCTCGAGGCGCTCACCGACCTCGAGGTCGCGGCCGCCGAGAACCCGCTCGGCGAACGCCTGGCCGCGCTGCGCATGCGGGCCCTGGCCGCGGCCGGACGGCAGTCCGACGCGCTGGCCGCCTATGCGGAGACCAGGGCCCGGCTGGAGGAGGAACTGGGCATCGACCCGTCGGCGATCCTGCGCGACACCCACCTGGCATTGCTGCGCGGCGAGCTCGAAAGCCCCTCGCCGCGAAGGGAACCCGCGGTCCGGAACCTCCCCGCCCGCCGGACCGGATTCGTGGGCCGCGAACCGGAACTCGCGGAAGTGACCGGGCTGCTGGCGGATTCGCGACTGGTCACCATCGTGGGACCCGGCGGCGCGGGCAAGACCCGCCTCGCGCTCGAGGCCATGGACCGGCACCACACCGGCGCGGTGTTCTTCGTCCCGCTGGCCGAACCGGGCGCGCCCGACCAGCTCTCCGACGCCGTCGCGGGCGCGCTCGCCGACACCGCCGAACGCCCCGGCAAGACCGCCCGGCTGATCGAACTTCTCGACGTCGGCCCCGCCGTGCTGGTGCTCGACAATTGCGAACACCTCGTCGCGGCCGCCGCCGGGCTCGCGGACACCCTGCTGGAGCGGCTGCCGCAGCTGCGGGTGCTCGCGACCAGCCGCGAGCCCCTGGCCATCACCGGCGAGGCGCTGTGCCACCTGGGCCCGCTCGAACTACCCGCCGAGACGGCGGATGCCGCTGCGGCCCAACGCTCTTCAGCGGTGCGACTGTTCGCTGAACGCGCCGCCGCTATCCGTCCCGGATTCGTGGTCGACGACGACACCGTCGCACCGGTGGTGCGGATCTGCCGCCGGCTCGACGGGCTCCCGCTCGCCCTGGAACTGGCCGCCGCGAAACTGCGCGCCATGAGCGTCGACCAGGTGGCGCGGCGGCTCGGCGACCGCTTCCGGCTGCTCGCCTCCGGCAGCCGCACCGCCCTGCCGCGGCAGCGGACCCTGCTCGCGCTGGTCGAATGGAGCTGGGACCTGCTCGACGAACCCGAGCGGATCCTGGCCCGCAGGCTTTCCGCGTTCCCCGGCGGCGCGACCACGGAAGCCGTCGAGATCATCTGCGGCGACGAGGAACTCGCGGCCGACGATCTGCCCTATCTCCTGGACGCCCTGGTCGAGAAGTCCCTCGTCACCGTGAGCTCCGACGATCCGCCGCGCTACCGCATGCTCGAGACCATCCGCGCCTATGCCGCCGACCGGCTCGCGTCCGCACCCGACCACCTCACCGAGCCGTTCACCGACTACTACCTGACCCTCGCCGAACACGCCGAACCGCACCTGCGCGGCACCGAACAGCTCGCCGCCATCGCCCTTTTCGACGCCGAACACGCCAACCTGGCCGCCGCGCTGCGCACCGCGCTCGCCGAACCGGCCCCGGAAACCGCGTCACGGCTCGTCCGGGCCATGTTCTGGTACTGGGGGATTCGGGGGATGAGCACGCAGTTCGAGAGCTCCCTGACGGGGATCCTGGCCTTCGAGGCCGACCTGCCCGACTCGGCGCGCGCCGCGTTCCGGGTCATCGCCCTGATGGCCGGGGCCCCGCCCGCCGGAAGCTCACTGTCGACGCTGATCGAGGAGTGCGTGGCCGCCGGGGGACTGGAATTCCATCCGGCCGTGCCGCTGTGGACCGCCCTGCTGGCCGCGGGGGCGGAAGACGCGCGGCTCGTCGACACCCGGCTGCGGCAGGCGTTGACCTGGCCGGACCCGTGGGTGCGGGCCAGTGCCCAGCTGGCCCGCGATATCGCGTTGAGCGGGGAGGGGCGGCTGCTCGAGGGGGCCGACGCGCGGCGGGAAGCCCTGCGGGGATTCGAGATCGTGGGGGACCGCTGGGGACTCGGCATGGCGCTCCTCGCGCACGGCCGCGCCGAATCGCTGCGCGGCGACCACGATCGGGCGCTCACCGCGTTCGCCCACGCGGTCACCCTGGCCTCCGAACTCGGCACCGAGGACGATATCGCGGCCGCCCGGACCGCCCTGGCCGAAGAGCGCATGCGCACCGGCGAGCTCGCCGAGGCGGCGCGCGACATCGACGCCGCGCAACGCCTGGCGGTCGAGCGGGGCCTGGCTCGACTGTCCGCGGTCGCGCTGTTCACCAGAGCCGAATTGCACCGCCGCACCGGTGATCTCGCCGGATCCGAGCACGATCTGACGGAGGCGGCGCGGCGGATCCGCCAGCTGCCGTACCCGGAAGCGATGGCCGCACACCAGATCGCGGTCGCCCGCCTGCGCAACGAGCTCACCGCGAAGCGCGCCGTGCCCGCCCGTGCGCTGCTGGGATCGGTCGTCGATGGCTCGTTCCACTTCGGTGACGCTGCCGGGACGGCCCACGGCCAAGCGCAGACCGCCGAACTCCTCGCGAAACTCCGGCTCCTGGAAGGTGATCCGGTCGCGGCGGCCCGTGCGCTCGGCCTCAGCGAAGTCATCCGCGGCACCTTCGATCACGGCGAACCCGAACTCGCCGCACTGATCGCCGATCTCACCGCTCGCCTCGGCGCGGCCGCATACCGGGACAGTTACCGCCGCGGGGCCGACCTCTCACGAACCGCCGCCCTGGATCAGCTCGCGAAGGAAGCGGCCGGCTGACATCCCCTCAGCCGAACCGGCATTCGGCCACGCGAACGGTCCACGCCCGCGTTCGGCGCTTCGTGCCCCTGAACTCGGACCGGCCGCCCGATCAGCCGACCGCGCAGGATGGTTCGGGCACAACGACAGCGCTGCCCCGGCTGGGACAGCGCTGTCGGTGCGCGATCGAACGGAAGCCTGGCCGCGGCGGACGACGCCGGTCAGGACACTCGGGCGAAGAGCCGACCGGCCAGGTCGACACCGGTGATCTCGCCGTCGGCGTCGCGGCTGAAGAACCCGCGCTGGCCGGCGAAAGACCCTGCGGTGATCACGTATTCGTCCCCGTCGCCCGGCAGGAGGCCGAACGGGAACGGCGGGTGATCCTGCGGGATCTCCGCGCCACCGGCCGCCCGGATCTCCGGCTTGACCTTGCAGTCCAGGTACAGCTGGTCGCCCTCGGCGTAGCAGGTCATGGTCATGGCGTCGATGTCGTACACGCCGGACAGCTCCGGGACGCGGGTGGCGTCGAACGGCACCGGCTCCGGGTCCCGGTCGATCACACCGAGGTAGTGCTCTAGTGCCCAGCGGACGATGGCCTGATTGGCCGGAATGCCGTCGGGGCTGGCATTGGAGAGCACGACGATCGCGAAATCGCGCTCCGGCACCAGCTGGAAGTCCGCGAACTGGCCGAAGCCGGAACCGCCGTGCCCGGCCAGGCGCACCCCGTCCACGTCGCGCAGCATCCAGCACAGGCCGAACGTGTCGGCGAGCGTGCTGTTGCGCAGCGTGACGGTCGGCTCCCGCATACGGCGCAGCAGGCCGGTGGGCAGCACCGTCTCACCGTGCGCGCCGCGGCCGTCGCCGAGGTGGAATCGGCCCCAGCGCAACAGATCCGACACTGTGGCGCCGAGACCGCCGCCGGGGTTGTTGGCGCGGGTGCCCTTCCAGACCCGCGCCACCTCGAGGTTCCCGTCCGCCTGGCGTTCGTGCCCGGCCGCGAAACGGCGGGTCATGATGTCGCCCTGGAAGTAGCGGCTCTCGGTCAGCCCGACCGGCGCGAGAACCGTGTCGGCGACGACCTTTTCGAACGGTTCCCCGGTCACGTTCTCGATGACGCGGCCGAGCAGGTTGAATCCGGCCTGACTGTAGGACGCGCGCTCGCCGGGCGCGGCGAGCAGCGGCAGCTCGGCCAGTGACGCCACGAACGCGGCCAGTCCGTCCTCGCCCTCGCCGGTGTTGTTGATGAGATTCCACTCGAGCCCGGCGGTGTGGTTGAGCAGCTGGGCGACGGTGATGGTGGCGGCGGAGCGCTCGTCGAGCAGTTCGAGCTCGGGAACGTAGGTGCGCACGGGGGCGTCCAAGTCGACCCGGCCGTCGGCCACCAGGCGCAGCAGGGCGGTGGCGGTGAAGGTCTTGGAGGTCGAGCCGATCGCGAACACGGTGTGCGCGGTCACCGGAAGCGGGTTCTCGGTGCTGGTCACGCCGACCGTGGCATGGATCTCACGGCCGCCCACCCAGATCCCGACGGCGATGCCCGGCATGTCGTATTGCGCGGCCGTGGCCTCGACGAAAGCGGTGAGAGCGGCGTCGGTGGTGGTGTTCTCGGTCATGTCGGAGCCTTTCGGTGGAGTGCGTCTCGCGGTGTGTCCACGACGATGCCGACCCGCGCTGACAGCCCACCGACAGCGCACCGACAACCTCTGACAGTGCGCCGACAACCACCGACAGCGCGCCGACGATGCCCCTGACCCCCGTCTGATCGGGGTTCTCAGCGGCCACTCAGTTTCGAGCCAGCAATTACTTAGAGCGGATCGGCAAGGTGAGTCGCTGAGTCGTAACGAGCTGGAAAACACTGCCGAAGGAGAAAGCGTGCGTTCAACGAAGATCTTGGGCAGTGCGGTACTGGCCTTGGCCGCAATCGTTCTGCTACCGGTAGCCGCGGGTACCGCTTCGGCCGACCCCGGCGTCTCGCCGCACCGCGCCGGAATCTCCGCTGACGGCTCCCGCATCGCTTCCAGCAAGGCGGCCGACGCGCGGAACCTGACCTTGCAGGTCTATTCGGCCGCCATGGGCAAGAACATCCAGGTCGATGTGCAACGGGCCGCCGACACCTCGCAGCCCACCCCGGTGCTGTATCTGCTCAATGGCGCCGGCGGCGGCACCGATTCCGCGACCTGGCGCAAGCGGACCGACGTCCTGAACTTCCTGGCCGACAAGAACGTCAATGTGGTGCAGCCGGTCGGTGGCGGGTTCAGCTACTACACCGACTGGCGCGAGCCGGATCCCACACTGGGCGTGAACAAGTGGAAGACGTTCCTCACCGAGGAGCTGCCCCCGCTCATCGACGCGGCCCTGAACGCCAACGGGCGCAACGCGATCGCGGGCCTGTCCATGGCGGGCACCTCGGTGCTGCAGCTGCCCATCGCCGCGCCCGGCCTGTACAAGTCGGTGGCCGCCTACAGCGGTTGCGCCCAGATCAGCGACCCGCTCGGCTACAACTTCGCCAATACGGTGGTCGCGGCGGGCGGCGGTGACAGCACGAACATGTATGGCCCGCAAGGCGATCCGGAATGGGCGGCCAATGATCCCTTCCTGCACGCGGAGCAGCTGCGCGGCCTGGACCTGTTCATCTCCAGCGGATCCGGCCTGCCGGGCGAATGGGACACCCTCGACGGCCCGCACACCCTGCCCGGCGCGAGCGGCCTGATCAACCAGCTCGCCCTCGGCGGCGGACTCGAGGCCGCAGCCAACTACTGCACCCACAACCTGAAGGCCGAGCTCGACGGCCTCGGCATCCCGGCCACCTATGACTTCACGCCCACCGGCACCCACTCCTGGGGGTACTGGGAGGACGCGCTGAAGCGGTCGTGGCCGGTCCTGGCATCCGGTCTGGGCCTGCCCGCCTGATCGGAGACGACGAAACCGGCGCGCCTCCAGGGGAAGCGAGCCGGTTTCGTCGTGTCCGGGGGTGGTCGCGGGACGGCCACAGTGCGGTCACCGGCGGCGGAATCCGGCCCTGATCGGCGGCGCGGAATCGTACCCTCAGGCATAGTTCCATCGCCGAAGGAGACACCGTGCGATCGACAAATGCCCTGGTCAGTGCGCTATCCGCCGTAGCGGCAAGCCTCCTGCTCACCGCCGCCGCGGCCGCCGCGCCAGGCCCCGGCGACACGCGCCTCGAGACGCTGTGGGTCCACTCGGACGCCATGGGTCGCGACATCCAGGTCGAAGTGCGGCGCGCCGCCGACACCTCGCAACCCGTCCCGGTGCTCTACCTGCTCGGTGGCGCGGGCGGCGGCGCCGGCGCGGTCAACTGGCAGACCGCGACCGACGCGATGGACTTCGTGGCCGGAAAGAACGTCACCGTGGTGGCGCCGATCGGCGGCGACTACACCTATTACACCGACTGGCGCGAACCCGATCCTGTTCTGGGCGTGAGCAAATGGCGGACCTTCCTCACCCAGGAGCTGCCGCCGGTCGTGGACCGGGAGCTGAACGGCAACGGGCGTAACGCGATCGCGGGCCTGTCCATGGCGGGCACCTCGGTGCTGCAACTGGCGATCGCCGCACCCGGGCTGTATCGGTCGGTCGCGTCCTACAGCGGCTGCGCCCAGATCAGCGACCCGCTGGGCCACTACTTCGTGAGCACGGTGGTGCGGAAGGGCGGCGGCGACCCGGACAACATGTACGGCCCCGCGGGCGATCCGGAGTGGGTCGCCAATGATCCCTTCCTGCACGCCGATCAGCTGCGCGGTGTGAACCTGTTCATCTCCAGCGGATCCGGGCTGCCGGGTCAATGGGATCTTCCGGGCGGCCCGCACACCCTGCCCGGCATGGACGGCTGGATCAACCAGCTGACCCTCGGGGGCACCATCGAGGCGGCCACCGACTACTGCAGTCACCAACTCGCGGCCCGGCTCGCATGGCTCGGCATCCCCGCCACCTACGACTTCACGATCACCGGCACGCACTCGTGGGGCTACTGGCAGGAAGCGGTGAAGCAGTCGTGGCCGGTGCTGGCGGCGGGATTGGGACTGCCCGCCTGAAAGACACGGCGCCGAATACGAAGAAACCGGCTCGCCCCTGAGGGAAGCGAGCCGGTCTCCGCGGCCGACCTACGCGGTCAGCTCGAAGTTCGGGTAGCCGTTGTCGCGCTCGTCGTCACAGTAGCGGCGGTAGTTGCCGAAACCGCCGATGTAGGGCATGAACACGCGCTTCTTGCCCTCCACGTTCGCGCCCATGTACCAGGAGTTGGCCTTCACGAACAGCGTGCCCTCGGCGACCTCCAGCAGGTGATCGGTCCACTTGACCGCCGCCTCCGACCGCGCCTCGGCGGTGCGGATGCCGTTGGCGCGGCAGTGCTGCACCAGCGCCAGCACCCAATCCAGCTGCTGCTCGGAGTGCAGCACCATGTTCGCCATCACCGACGGGGTGCCGACACTGTTGATGCTGAACATGTTCGGGAAGCCGGGGATGCCGAAGCCCAGGTAGGTGACCGGGCCATCGGCCCACAGGTCGCCCAGGCGGGCATCGCCCGCGCCGTGCAGGTCGATGCGCAGCAGCGCGCCGGTCATGGCGTCGAAACCGGTGGCGTACACCAGGGTGTCGAGCTCGATGAACTGATCGGCGGTGCGGATACCGGTCGGGGTGACCTCCTCGATCGCCTCGCGGCGCAGGTTCACCAGCGACACATTGGGGCGGTTGAACATCTCGTAGTAGCCCGAGTCGGTGCAGATGCGCTTGGTGCCGATCGGGTGGTCGTTGGGGATCAGGTCGTCGGCGACGGCCTGATCGTCGACCTTGGCGCGGATCTTGGCGACCGCGAACTCGCGCACCAGCTCATTGGCGCGGATATCGCTGTTCTGGTCCGGGAAGACCTTGTTGAACAGCACGCCGCCGCCGTTCCAGCGGTCCTCCATGGCCGTGGCCCGATCCTCGGCGCTCATGTCCAGCGCCTTGGTCTCCAGCGAGGCGTGCGGGGTGGCCGCGCCCGCGTAGTAGGACTTCTCGCGGCGCTGCCGGTAGGTGGAGCGGATATCGGCCTGCTCCTGCTCGGTCCACGGCCGGTTCGGGACCGGGACGCTGAAGTTGGCCGTCCGCTGGAACACGGTGAGCGCCTGCGCCTCCCGAGCGATGATCGGCGACACCTGGATGCCCGAGGAACCGGTGCCGATCACGCCGACCCGCTTGCCCTCGAAGGACACGCCCTGCTCGGGCCACTGCGCGGTGAACAGCTCCTCGCCCGCGAAGGATTCGATGCCGGGGATGTTCGGCTTGATCGGCGCCGACAGGCAGCCAGTCGCGAAAATCACGAACTGCGAACGGAATTCGTCGCCGCGCTCGGTGCGCACCGTCCAGATGGCGGCGGCGTCGTCGAAGCTCGCGCCGACCACCCGCTGGCCGAAACGGTAGTGGCGCTTGAGCTCGAAGCGGTCGGCCACATGATTGATGTAGTCGAGGATCTCCGGCTGCGCGGCGAACCGTTCGGTCCAGGTCCAGCTCTGCTGCAGGTCCTCGTCGAAGGAGTACGAGTAGTCGACGCTCTCCACGTCACAGCGCGCGCCCGGGTAGCGGTTCCAGAACCAGGTGCCGCCCACGCCCTCGCCGGCCTCCAGGCCGAGCACGTTCAATCCGGCCTTCGCCGCCTGGTGGACGCCGTACAGTCCGGCGAATCCGGCCCCGATGATGATGACATCGAATGGGCTGCCCTGCTCGGGATGCATGCGCGCGACCTCTCACTATTCGTCCGGCGATATTTCGAATAGGCATATCGTCGCGGCGAATGCGGGTACACGGCGATACCACGTCCCACTGACCAGGAGCGCAGGTCCGGGGGATGGTTACTCGTGGGAGGGTTCGCCGGTCACGACGTGATCGGCATGGTTGAGGCCCTCACGAACCAGGCGGGCCAGGTGGCCGTCGCGAATCCGGTAGATGATGCGGCGGCCCTCGCGGCGGGTCTCGACCAGGCCGGTGAACCGCAGTTTCGCCAGATGCTGGCTGACCGCGGTGCGGGACGCGCCGCAGGCCTCGGTGAGCGCGGAGACGTCGGCCTCGGCGTCGGCGAGAATCCAGAGAATGTGCAGGCGGGTGGGATCGGCGAGCATGCGGAAGGTCTCGGTGGCCACATCCAGCCGGGCCGCGTCCGGATCGACCGGATGGACGAGACTCGGCGTGGCGGGTAGCGGTTTCGCCCTGCTCACCTGGTCACCTTCCTGCCGCGGCCACCGCCTCGGCGCCGGTGGGGACGGACGCGGGCCACACCCGGACCGCGGTCGTCGCTGCCAGTGTAGCGAGTGCGGCCAGCGCGACCGCCGTCGTCGGCAGACCCGCCAGCGCGCCCAGCTTGCCCGCGATCGGATAGGTCAGCAGGAAGCAGGCGTGCGACAGCGAGAACTGGGCGGTGAAAACGGCTGCGCGATCGGCGGGTTGAGTCTGCGCGCGCAGCAGACGGGCCGCGGGGGTATTGATCATCGAAGTGCCCGCGCCGAGCGACAGCCAGGTCAGGGCCAGCACCGCCGCGCCCGCGGGGTGCGGCAGGAGCGGCGGCAGCGCCGCGGCGATCAGTCCCGGCGGCAGCAGGGCGCAGCCGGTCAGCATGAACCGCCGGTCCGGGACCGTCGCCAGCACACGCGGGGCCGCCAGCGCGACGGCCATCGAACCGAATCCGAAGCAGGCCAGGGCCAGTGCCACCCCGGTATTGGAGCCGCCCAGCCGATCGCGCACGTACACAACGGTGTTCACGATCACCAGCGCGGTCGCCGCGGCCACCACCATGTTCATGGCCAGCAGGCCGCGCAGCACCGGGCGGTTCATCATGACCCGCGCGCCCGCGGTGATGCGCTCGAGCAGCGGGGCCGACCGCTCGGGTGCGGCGAGCCGGGGCAACCGGGTGGTCACCACCAGCAGCGCCGAGGCCACGAAACCGGCGGCGGTGCCGACGAACAGCGAGTGATAACTGATCACCGTCAGCAGCGCGGCGGCCAGCATCGGACTGAGCAGCGACTCCAGGTCGTAGGCCAGGCGCGACAGGGACAGGCCGCGCGTGTAGTCCTCCTCGTCGACCAGGATCGAGGGGATCAGCGACTGGAACGCCGGGGTGAAGGTCGCCGAGGCCGACTGCAGCAGCGCGATCAGCACGTAGATCTGCCAGGTGTGGGTGACGAACGGCAGCATGAGCGCGATACCGGCGCGCACCACGTCTGCCGACACCAGCACCAGGCGGCGCGGCAGCCGCGCGGTGAGCGCCGAGATCACCGGCGCCACAGCGACATACGCCACCATCTTGATGGCCAGCGCGGTCCCCAGCACCGCCCCCGCCTGGCCGCCCGCCACCTCGTAGGCGAGCAGGCCCAGCGCCACCGTGAGCAGGCCGGTGCCGACCAGGGCGACGACCTGGGCGGTGAACAGCTTGCGGAACTGGGGATGGCGCAGCACGACGAGCATGGGGCCACTATAAGCCAATAGGTGCGCAGGTGTGCACATGATGTCGGATATATGATTCCGGCGCCTCGTCGCCATGCGGGTGGCCGGGCGATTCGTCGCTATCCTCACTGTCATGGGGAGGAATCTCGCGGCCGGCGCCCTGGTCGCCGCCGCGACACTGGCACTGGCCGCCTGTGCCCGCCCCGACGCGCCCATGGCGGGCAACCTCGACCCGCCCGGTACACCCCGCGCCATCGCGGCCACCGACCCGCCCGGCCCCGTCTCCGACCTGCAGCCGTGCGGCGATATCGGTTCCGCCGCAACGCCTCCCGACTGCTACCTGCGCTCACACGACAGCGCCGGGCTCACCTTCGAGATCCGCCACCACGGCCACGGGCAGCAGAGCGCGGTCACCGTCACCACCCTGGACCCCGAGGGCACGGTCCTGCAGACCCTGACCGAACCGGCCGTCGGCACGACCGAACCGCGCCTGCGCGATGTCGACAACGACGGCCGCGACGAACTGATCATCCCGGTCATGGCGGCCACCGCCAATATCCGCTACGTCATCTACCACGCGGCGCCCGACGGCACACTCCAGCGCTCCGGCGAACTCACCGGAATCGGGCTCGACACCTCGGCCGCCGGCTACACCGTCATCACCGCCCGCGACTCCTACGAACTGTGGAAAATCCAGTTCTGGACCTTCGACGCCGCCGTCCTGCACCCGCTCGTCACCGTCGAGGTCCACTTCCTCGACGACGGCACCGGTCACGTCGGCGGCAGCGAATGCACGGTCGTCGACACCGGTGGGCTGGCCCGCACGGGCCTGAGCCCCGACCAGGCCACGGCCCAATTCTGCGCGGAACCAACGGTTCTGCGGGTCAAGCGCTGACCATCCGGAACCGCCACCATGGGAACAGGTCAGCTCACCGGCTTCGCGTAGCGCCGACGCAGCCACTCGGCATAGTCGAAAGACACTGCCTCGCCATCGGAGTCGAGACACAGCGCGGCGTCGCGCACCCGCCGGACGGCCCGGCCGATGGGCGGCACCGGGAAAGGCAGCAAGGACTGGCCGAGGGTGCGGCGGCGGAGTTCGGCGAGCTCGGCCAGGGTCTGCACGGCCGGCCCGCCGACATCGCGGACCCGGCCCGACGGCCCGGCCTCCACCGCGTCGGCCAGCCGGGCCGCCACCGCGGTCACGTCGACCGGCTGGAAACGCATCGCGCTGTGCGGCGCGATCCGGAACTTCGCGCCGCCGCCCAGTAGTTCGTCGATGAGCTCGTGGAACTGGGTGGCGCGCAGCAGGGTCCACGGAATCGGGCCCTGGGTGACGGCGCGCTCCTGGGCGACCTTCGTCCGGTAATAGGCGAAGGGGACGCGCTCACAGCCCACGATGGAGATCTCCACATGGTGGCCCACCTTCGCCCGCCGCTCGGCGCCCAGCAGGTCGCGCACGCCCGCGACCATGGTGCGGGCGCTGCGCGGGCCCCGGTGATTACCGGCGTCGACCACCGCGTAGACGCCCTCGAGCGCCGCGTCCAGGCCCGCGCCGGTCACCAGGTCGACCGCGTGATGCTCGGTCCCCGGCACCGGATCGGCCGGTGCGGACCGGCTCAGCACCCGCACACTGTGGCCCCGGGCCGCCAGCTCGCGCACCACCGGCGCGCCCAGGGTTCCGGTGCCGCCCACCACTGCTACCTGCATTTCGACTCCCCTTTCTCGACCTGCTCGTCTGGGACGCTAGAACCACGGTGGATGGCGCTCAACATGATTCATCGCATGGTGTCGGATTGCGCACAGTTGGATATCGGCCTAGATGTGCGCGCCCTTGGTGCGATTGCAGGCACGGCACAGGATCTGCAGGTTGGCGGGGCTGGTCGCGCCGCCGCGGCTGATCGGGATGATGTGGTCGAACTCCAGGTAGTGGGTGTCGCCGCATTCGACGCACTTGCCGCCGTCACGCTGCCACACCACGGCCTTGACATCCGGTGGGACCGAACGGGTGTCGCGGCGGCCCGGGGTGAGGGCCAGGCGTTTGGCCACCCGGAGCGCGCCCTCCATGGCGGCCGCCGCGTAGTCCGGATCGGCGAGCTCGAGGATCGCGCCGCCGCGGGCGGAGGTGGCCGAGATCTCGATCCGCCCGGCGGCGGGCGTCACCGAAACCACGCGGGCCCAGGGCATTTCGATGCCGGTATCGGGGCCGGTGAAGCGGAGCTTGCGGTTGCTGACGATCAGGCGGCCCTCGGTGCGTTTGGGGCCGCGGGCCAGCTGACGCACATGGACGGCGGGCAGGTTCAGGTGGACGCGCTCGTCGGGGTCCAGGTGCAGGCCGGTGGCGGGCTGTTGCGGGAGTTCGCCCGAACGCAGCCGGGTGAGCAGCCGGCCGCGGTGCAAACGGCGCCGCAGCTCCTCGATGAGCGGGTCCGCCAGCGACAGTTCCCCGGCGATGTCCTCGAAGGAGTCCAGATCGGACTGCTCGACCAGGCCGTCGGCGAGGGTGAAGGCGACCACGCGTTCCAGGTGCGCGGCGGCGAGCGGGCGCAGTGGCTCGACCGCGACCGCACGCTCGATCCGCTGGAATCGCAGCTCGGTCCACAGCGCCTCCCAATCGCCGTCCGTGTCGCCGGACGCGGCGACCCGATCGTCACGCGGGCCCGGGGCGCGCAGCACCCGCTCGGCGCGCCGCCGCCAGCCGCGCAGGTATTCGGCTGTCTCGGTGCGCGATCCGGCCGACAAGATCGGTGCCGTGGAATTCCTCTATCTCCCTGCGCAATTGCGATTCGGTCCGCCGGG